>JAEUAF010000446.1 GCA_019695485.1 Sorangium sp. | reverse complement strand
GTCAGTCGGGTTCCGGCCGAGTTCGAGGAAGCTCCGCTGCAAGTAGTCGAGCTCATCGTCCGCCAGCGCCAAGCCGAGCTCGACGTTGGCGCGCTCGAGCGCGGCCCGCCCCTGGGCGAGCACGTCGACCGTATTGAGCGGGCGCGGTGCTTCGTGGCGAAAGAGCGAGTGCGCTTGCTCCGCGCCAGCGAGCACGCCCTCGGTCATGCGATCGTGCAGTGCCGCGCGGAGGCGCTGCAGCGCGGAGTCATCGAGCTTGCCCCCGAGCAGGTAGGCGGTCCCACGCTCGATGCGGCGCACGGCGCCGAGCCCACACACGCCCAGAATGTCCGTCGCCTTCGAGGACCAGGGGGACAGCGTCCCGAGACGGGGCACCACCAGCACCACCTGCTCGGCGGGGGAGGCCGTGAGTCGCGATGCCTCGACGATCGCAGAGAGCCGCGCCTCCTCCGCAGGCTCGAGCGCACGCTCGAGTTCGACGAAGTACCAGTGCTCGGCGGACAACGACTGCAGCGTCGGCACTTCGCCGCGAAGCTCGGCGAACCGACGCGCCTGCCGAAACGGGGTCAGCGCCGAAGCGCCACGCAAAGCCAAAATCGGGAACACGCTGAACTTAACTCCAGGTGCATCCGTGGCGGATGCCCGGCGGTTCTTTGCAGAGCGGGGCCAACGCCGCAAGCCTGGCGACGCGCCAGGAAGAAAGCGGGCCTTTTCACTCGGCGCGCGCAGCCTTGGCGCGGCTCTCGGGCCGTTCGAAAATAGCAGGCGCTCGAAGCGAGCTGCGTCTCAGCGGGATTCGTAGACCCTGCGCGCGGGGAGCTCGAGTGCCGTCAAGAAGCCGCCATGGCCGCAGCCCGTATCGATTCCGTACACGTTTTCCCCGGCGAAGAGGTCGGTGGGATCCTCAGGCGTGTACGAGGACAACTCCTGCGGCAAAAACTCGGTTCGCGTGTGTCCGAAAACCACCGGCTTCCCGCGATAGTGCCGAAAGAAGTCCTCCGTGCGGATCCAGAGCAGCACCAGCGGATCGGCAACCTGTGACGGATGGAGAAACTGTTCACCCTGGCGCGGCAGGCCCGCGTGAACATAGATGGCATGCTCATCTTCGTACCAGTGCGGCAACGACTCGAGCCAATTGACGATCGCGTCGGGAAAGAAGGTGCCCGTCGTCATCAACGCGAGCTCATTCTGCCGGGGTAGCTCGCCTTCGGTCGGGACGGGCCCACCCGTGAAGCTGCGAAACGCCGCCAAGCACCCATTGCCGGGAGGGAGAATGAACTCGTCCCAGCCTTTCTGGCAGACGCGGAGCCACGCATCCTCGTGATTGCCCCGCAAGCACACCACCTTGGCCGGCGTGCTCTTCGACAGGCCCATCACGTATTCGACGACCTCCCGCGAACGCGGCCCGCGATCCAGATAGTCGCCAAGAAAGACGATCGTATCCCCAGAGTCGAGGCTCGGCAGATGGCTGAGGAGCTTGAAAAGATGCTGCGTCTCGCCGTGAATGTCCCCGATTGCGAACGTGCGGCCTGCCATGGCAAGCCGACGATAGCATGCCCCCTGCCCTTTCAAGCGTGCCAGATTGAGCTACATTCGCGCTCATGGCCGTATGCAAAGGTTGCGGTGACGACGTCGAAGCCTTGGTGTCCGTGAAGGTGGGAGGAAAGGCTAAAAAGCTCTGCGAAGACTGCGCCGATCGCGCTCGCGAAGAGAGCGAAGTCGCGGAAGCGAGCGAGAGCGTCGTACAGAACATGATGGGGTTCAAAGGTCGGCGCTGACGCATGTTCCGACGAACTTCGCCTGGGCTGCGCAGCCCAGGCTCGAGCCACGAAGCGCCAGTCGGGAAGCCGGGCTCTAGATCCCGGTTGCTCTGGGCCTTTCCACTTGCCCTCGCCGGAGCGGCTGGCTGCTCGAAACCGGCGACCGCTGAACGCGCCGCAAAGTCCACGGCGTCCACAGCGGACAGCGCGTCCCCCGCGAACTCAAACGCGAACGCCAACCAGCGCGCCTCCGCCCCCAATGCAGCTGGAACGCCGACCCCGCGACGCATGCAACGCCGAGGCCCGACCGAGAATGCAGCGCGCCCCTCAGCTCCGCAGCAGAGCTGGCCCGCCGTGGAGAGCCTCGCGGTGGTGAGCGCCGAAGACCTCTTGGCGACAATCCGCACGAGCGGGAACAAAGCGACCTTGGTCAACGCTTGGGCCAGCTGGTGCGGCCCGTGCCGCGAAGAGCTACCGATGCTAGCCGGCCTCGCGAGAAACCTGAAGCCGCAAAGCATCGGCGTGGTGCTCGTGTCCGTCGATGAACCCGAAGACCAAACCAAGGCCATCGCGTTCTTGAAGAGCTTCGAGATTCAAGTTCCAGCGTATCTGGCGGCGCGCCCGCTTGGCCCGTTCAAAGAGGGCCTCAACCCCAATTGGCCAGGCATGCTCCCAGCGAGCTTCTTCTTCGACGAGCAAGCTCGGCTGCGCCACTTCTGGGGTGGTGAAGCCTTCGAGCACGAACTCATGCAAGTCATCGACGACTTCGTGGCGGGCAAAACCGTCGACGGCGAAACCAAGTTTGGCTTGGCACCAGGACTCGTCGAGAAGTAGCGAACGAAATCAACGGGCGCGACCCGACGGGCACGCGGAGCGCGAAGAATCTCGGCGCCTCGTGGCCGCGCGCGCTATAAGAGTGGTGCGTGAAGGGTTGTTTGGGATTCGGGTTGACCTTGGCGCTGGCGTCACCGGTGTCTGCCGCCACGCTGAGCTATCGGGCACCTGGGGAGTGTGCCGACGCGGACAACGTCCAAGAGCAGGCGGAGCGCTTGATTGGGCGTCCGCTCGCTGACACGGACGATGTGGATTTCACGGTCACCGTCGATCAGTCGGTAGCTCCGGCCTGGCACGCCACCCTGATCGCGCGCCAACCTGGTGAGAGCGAGCCCGCGTCGCGCGAGTTCTCCGGCGCAAGCTGCGCAGAGGTGACGGACGCCGTCGCGGTCGTGATGGCAATGACTATCGAGCAGCAGTCGCAGCCGAGCGATGAAGTCGAGGGCGACTCATCAAACGCCGCCGCTACCCGGGTGACTGAGTCGCCTCCCGCGACGGCGGTAGCCGGTGGGGGAGCGCAGAGGGCCGCTCCATCCACGCCGCCGTCGAGCTCTAGGCCGCCGGGGTTCCGTGCCCGCGCCGCGCTCTTGGGCGTGCTCGACGCGGGTGCGCTCCCCAGTCCCACTCCGGCAGCTGAACTCGATGTGATGCTTGGAACCGCGAAGGTTTATGCCGTTCTCGTGGGCAGTGTCTCCGTTTCCCAAAGTAAGCGACTACCGGATGGGAAGGGGGGCGAGTTCCAACTGCAATTGGGCGGATTGCTCGGTTGCGGCGAGCGCGCGATGGGCGTCCTGCGCGCGGAGGGCTGCGCCGGCCTCGAAATCGGGCAGATCACGGCCCGCGGAGTGGGGGTCTCGGAGCCGCGGGCCGGCAGCGCCAGCTGGCGCGCGGGCCGCGTGGACGTCGGCCTTCGTTGGCCGCTTTCCGGCGGCATCAGCCTGGCAGCGCGGGGCGCGCTCGTGGCTCCCTTGGCTCGCCAGTACTTCGTGCTCGACGGTTCGGAACGTGTCTACCGCCCTGCCGCGCTGGCCGTTCGCGGCTTGCTTGGTCTCGATCTCGAAATCTAGGCCAACGGAATTTGTCTGGCGCGGACACACACAGGATCTGACGGCATCCTTGAATTCGATCGAGCTCCCCCCCTCGGACCTGGTGCGCCCCTCGTCTGCCGACTCCAAGGGTGACTTCCGCGCCATCTATGCGGAACACTTCCCTTTCGTTTGGCGTAGTTTGCGCAGCATTG
>JAEUAF010000435.1 GCA_019695485.1 Sorangium sp. | reverse complement strand
CGCGCCCGAGGTGTGCATCAGGCACGCCGCCGTGTAACAGCTCCAATAGAGCTCCGCGTGCGCGTCGAAGGCAATCGAGGCGGGAGCACAAGCCGTCCCGTCAGGCATCAGCAGATTCGTGGCTTGGTCGAGCGTGAGATCGCGCACATGAACTCGGCGCGGCAGGTTTTGCTCGGTCCAAACCACCACGCTGTCATGCACAGCGATGCCTCCGATACTCGGCGCGGAGTCTGGCACGTTCCCGACCAAACACTTGCCGGTCGCGTCGCAGCTCAGGTGAGAAACGTCAGCGTCCGCGCAGCCGCCAGCGCCGAGACCACTTCCGGCGGCAGCGCCGCCGTCGCTTGCTCCGCTTTCACCTGCTTGAACGCCGTTGGATCGACCGCCGCTGCCTCGCCCAGCGCTGCCGCCTTCGGTCGCAGAGGTTCCTCCCAGGCCCGGATTCGCACTGCCTGCATCGCCCGCCCCCGCGACGTTGGCACGACCGCCGAGCCCGCCTTCCCCGAAGACTTCGCCGCGGCCGCCTGCACCGCTGCTTGCCTCACGGCCGCCTGCGGTCGCACCGCTCGAAGCCGAACCACCGAGCTCGGCAGTCCCCGCGATCGCGCCGTTTCCTCCAGTCGAGCCTGCGCTGTGCCGCAAGTCGCGCACGCTCGCGATGCGCTCACACGCAAGCATGCTGCCGCCCAGAGCGAACAAGAGCAGGCCACACTTGGGGTAGATGCCGGCTACCACACGGAGTGCCATTGCAAGTTCAGCCCGTCGCGTCCAACACCTGCGAACACGTGCTCGCCCTTTGAAGCCTCGTGCCCCGCCGCAGCGCGAGACGGCCAAAGCCAGAGCGCAGCCGCCGCGACCGCCGCGCCGGCAGGCAACGTGACGTCCGCTATCGCGGCCCAGGTCTTGGCGCGATCATTGGCTCGGAAGGCCTCGTCGCTGCTGCACTCGCGCGCGGGGCAAAGCGAGTGACTCTTTCCGCTCTGAATCAGCGCAGCGACACCAGAGACTACGCCGGTCGTGAACGCCGCCGCGCCCACACCGAGGGTCACGAAGCGAAGCGTATGAGACGCGGAGGCGGGTTTCGGTTCCGCCAGGAAGACGGGGGCTGCTACCGTCGTCCCGCGAAGGGACGCAGGCGACGACGTTCCCTGCGCGGTCGCATTCGTCGGTGCTAGAGCCATCGGTGCTACGGCCCGCTCCAGTGGCGCCAGCGTCAAGCCTTGCCGGTCACCGCGCGTGCCGACCAAAATCCGAGCTGACGAGGGCTGATAACCGGGCGCGCGAGCCCGAACTTGATGCTCGCCCGGATCGACCGCTTGCGGCGCTCCCCAGTCGCTTTCTGGAACCACCGCCTCATCGAGCAAAATGACGAGCCCCGCTGGCCGCTCAGCGTTGGGCGTGATTGTGAGCCAGGACACAGTTTTGCTCAGGGACTGCACGCGCTGGTCGGCCAGTGCCACGCGGTCGGCGCGTCCATCTTGGATCGCTTGCGCGCGCGCGTCTGCGAACAGTCGGAGCGCGGTCGCCGAAAGCCCTTGCTGCTCACGGCAAACCGCCAAATTTAGCAGCGTGCCGCCGCGGCGAGCCAGCTCCAAACTGCGCGCGAATTTTTCGCAGGCGTCGCCGACCAGTCCCTGCTGAAGCAAGGCCTTGCCTTGTAGAAACAGATCGTCGGCGAGTGTTGGTTCGGCCGCTGCCGCGAGTGCAGGGCCGAAGGCGATGGCCAGAGCGGCGCACGCAGCTGAAACGCTTGGCCCGTGCCCGCCCACTGTTGGAGAGGGTCTAGTCCGGGTCGGCAAGAGGATCACGAATTTTCGGCTGAGGTTTGGCAGCGGGGCCGCGGGTTCTTTGCGGCGGAGTGGGAAAGAGAGCAACACTGCGCGCGGGCAAAGGCAGCGCAGACGGGAGCTCCGGCGTGGCAGCAGCAGAAGCGAGAACTGGCGCGAGCTCAGGAGTGTTCGGGGCGCGCACTGAGCCAGCGACCGCAGCCGGGTTTCTGCTCGCAGGCGCGGGCACGCTGCCAGTTCGCGCCTCGACCCAAGCCAAGGCCGCAACACCGAGCGCGGCGCCGCCGAGGAGTAACCGCCGCGCCGCCCTGGAGCGATCCCAGCGGCCCGAACCCGCTCTGTGGAGCGATTCGACCGGGCGTACTGTGCCGGTCGGGAATTGCGATTGGAGTCCGTTGTCGTCGCCGTCCCCCCAGGATGGTGGCCGCTGGGCGGCCGTTGGGTCCCAGGCGCTCAAGGGAAAGGCGGCGGGGCCCGTGGCGGTATCGACGTTCACCGACTCATCGGCGAGCGGCGCGCCGTGCAAAATCGCGTGCGCGCGTTCGGCGGAGATGCGGGCGTGCCCTGGCGCCAAATCCGCGAGCGCCCAGGCGAGCTCAGCCACGTCGGCAAAGCGTGCGCCTGGGTCACGATGCATGCAGCGCGCGAGCACGTGCTCGATCTCCGTACCGAGTTCGGGCCGCAAACCGCGAAGGGACGGCGGGCCCTTGAGCAGGTTCTCGTAGAGCTCCAAGACCGAACTGCCCGTGAAGGGTGGCGCGCCGCTCAGCAAGGCGTGGAGCGTCGCACCGAGCGACCAAATGTCAGTGCGCGTGCTGCAGCCCCGTGCGGAACGCATCTGCTCGGGCGCCATATATGGAACGGAACCGAGCATCCCGGCAGACTGAGTGAGCGGCGAGCTCTCGTTCTGCGAGGTAAATTTCGAGATCCCAAAATCGATGAGTTTGACCAGCGGCGAACCGTCCGCGCGTCGTGACAAGAATAAGTTCGATGGCTTGATGTCGCGGTGAATGATGCCGCGCGCGTGAGCCTCAGCCAGCGCCTCGAGCGCTTGGAGCAGGTAATCGAGCGCGCGCGGCAGCGGCAATGGCCCCTCCTCCGCTATGACCAGCGACAGATCGCTCCCGGACAAGTACTCCATAACCAAGTAGGGCTCGCCGCTTTTCCACCACGCCCAC
>JAEUAF010000406.1 GCA_019695485.1 Sorangium sp. | reverse complement strand
CGCGCTGAGACGTTGGGTTCGGCGACCATACTACATGACAGCTCAAAGGCTGTGCCTGGTCGCGCGTTGCGCCGCGGAAAGTCCCGGCGTTGACCTGCGTTTTGGACATGCGACGCACGCGCAGCGGCTGTCCGCTGCGCGCGAGGCGATGCAGAGAAAGAGGCGCCAAGCGCCGTGCGCCGCTGCGCCGTCCGTTTCGTGTCGGAGTCGTTAGTGTCGAGACCCCGCTCCAGGAAGGCGCAGCTGAGCGCGAACTCGAGCGCCACTCGGCGAAACTGGACATAACCGCGATTTCGACAGCGGGCAGCAGATCCTCCATCCATGGTGGTTCGAGCCCCGAGGCGTGTGACGTCACAAAAGCCCCCACTGGCCCGATGTTCGAACGAGGTGGCTCCGAGTTGGAGGAACGGGAGGGAGTCGCTCTCTCGGCTTACCGTGGTTGCGTAAGTTTCCATTGGGCGATGTGGGCTGACACCGGTTCCAGAGCATGGGGTCGCTCGCGACTCGAGCGCCGCGTGCCATGAAAAATCCAAGCGCACCTGGTCGCCGCAGCGGTCGCGCCCGGGGGCCTTCGGGCATCGGCGGAGAAGCGGTGCAGTGTGCTGCAGGAGCTGCGCGATGTGCTAGGTTTTCGCGGAAAATGAAGAATGCGCATGGCTTGGGTGGTCTTGGCTTTGTCTTAGCTGCTGTCTCCGCGGCGACGCTCTTCGCGGTTGGCTGTGTGCGTTCGAGCAATGGCAACGAAGCGAGCTGTACGACCGGCAGCGACTGCACATCGAGCAACGGCTGTTCAGGTACTGGCGGCAGCCAGGGTTTGGGCGGGCTTACGGGTAGCGGTGGCGAGCAAAGCAGCGGAGGCGCACCGGGCAACGGAGGGGCGCAGCAAGGCGGCAGTGCCGGCATGAGCACCAGCTCTGGTGGGAGTGAAGCGGGAGGGAGTAGCGCGAGCGGTGGCGCAAGCGGTGGCGCAAGTGGCGGAGTGAGCGCGATGGGTGGTGCCTCGAGCGCTGGTTCTGGCACAGGGGGCTCCAGTGGTGGCTCGAGCGCCGGCGCAGATCAGGGGCCAGATCTGATCGACGACATGGAAGATGACGACGGGCGCATCCTGCAGTCGTCTGGGCGTCAAGGTCCGTGGCACACCTTCAACAGTGGGGAGTCGGGACCGACGCAAATGCCACCGGGACCGACGTTCCTGCCGGAAGCGGGCGGCGCCAACGGCTCGAAATACGCCATGCACACGAGCGGCAGTAGCGGCTTCATGTTTGCGGGGATCGGCTTCGATCTCAACAACGCCGACAGCGCGCCTGAGTCGATGCAAAGCAAACCGTACGACGCCAGCGCGTGGACGGGGGTCTCGTTCATGGTGAAGGGCAACGCCAAGATCCGCCTCGAGTTGCCACAGAGCGAGCTCGTTCCGACGGATCGCGGCGGCTCCTGCACCGGCACCTGCTGGGACGTGCATGGCTTCGTGCTCACCACCACCTTGAGCTCGAATTGGCAGGAAGTGAAGGTGCCGTTCTCCTCGCTTGTCCGTCAAAACGGCGCAGCCACCCCTGTCTTCAATGCAAAGCAGGTGATGAGCATCTCCTTCAAACATCAAGGGGACGCCTTCGATTTTTGGATTGACGATGTGCGCTTTTACAAGTGAGCGCGGATTTCGCCCCTGAGCGCGTGGGCTCACGGAAGCCGTCCGACTCGCGTTTTCGTCGAATCTTTGGCTCGGAACCGTGTCCAGCGGGCGAAATTGGCGCTAGGCTGCGCCGCTCCGATGACCGTCATTTCCCGAGACTCGTTGGGCGCCGGCTTCCGTTTGGGAGTTGCGACATCCTCCTATCAAATCGAAGGAGCCGTCGACGAAGACGGCCGCGCCCCCAGCATTTGGGACCGCTTCAGCCACACGCCCACCAAGACGAAGCTCGGTCATCACGGCGATGTGGCTTGTGACCACTACCACCGCTTGGAGGAGGATCTCTCGCTTCTGGAGTGGCTGGGCGTCGACGCTTACCGCTTCAGTATCGCCTGGCCGCGAGTGATTCCGACTGGGCGCGGTGCCATCAACCAGCGCGGCTTGGACTTTTACGAGCGGCTGGTCGATGGCTTGTTGGCGCGAGGCATCGCTCCCTGCGCGACCCTCTACCACTGGGACCTTCCAGAGGCGCTCGAGGGCGGCTGGCTCAATCGTGACAGCGTCGATGCCTTTGCCGAGTACGCGGTCGCGGTCGCGCGCCGCCTTGGAGACCGCGTCGACATGTGGTTTACCCACAACGAGCCCTGGTGTCAGGCGTTCCTGGGCTACGGGACCGGGCTGTTCGCGCCGGGTCACAAGGACTTCGGTGAGGCGCTGCAATGCGCTCATCACTTGCTCGTGTCGCACGGCGTCGCGACGCGTGCGCTGCGGGCCGAGGTAAAAAAGCCGATCGGAATCGCGCTAAACATGATTCCTGCCTATCCGCTCACGAAAAGCGAGGCGGATCTCGCGGCGGCTCGGCGCTACGACGGCTACTTCAATCGATGGTTCATCGAACCCCTGCTCGGGCGCGGTTACCCCGAGGACATGGTCGAGCTCTACGCGGCTCACATGCCCGCGTTTCCCGCCAGCGACCTCGAGCTCATCGCGGCCCCGATCGATCTCATGGGCGTGAACTACTACGAGCGCGCGGTCATCGCTGATGGCGACGAGCTGCCGCTCAAATTGCGTCATGTGCGCAGCGAAGAATTTCCGCGCACCGCCGACCGCGAGATCTTCGCGCCGGGTCTTGGCGCGGTGCTCTCCCGGCTGCACGGTGAATACGGATTTCAGCGGCTGGTGGTGACCGAGAACGGAGCCGCGTTTGCCGATGTCCCGGGTGCTGACGGCGTCGTGCCCGACCACGATCGGGTCGAATTTTTCCGGGCGCACCTAGCCGAGATTGCGGCTCAACGCGGCGCCGGAGTGCCCGTCGAGGCATTCTTTGCTTGGTCGCTGCTCGACAACTTCGAGTGGTCCGAGGGTTACACTTTACGCTACGGCCTGGTGCACGTGGACTTCGAGAACCAACGTCGCACGCCAAAGCAGAGCGCCCACTTCTTGCGCTCCCTCGCCGGGGTCCGGCCGCCGCGACCCTAGGCAGCGCGTGGCGTGGGGTCACGCCAAAAGTGGGGCGTTCTGGGGCGTTCTGCTGCGGATTTGCAGGGAAACGCAGACCGGACCGCGTGGCGGAATGCGCCGGCGCTGAGTGGGTAAACGTGGGCGCGGCGCCCTGCCCCCTCAGGCAATTCCCGCTGCTACGAAGTTCTGTATACTAATCCTCGTGTCGGAAACTCCGCACAAGAAAGCGCTTGAGCTGGTCGCGCCGTGTTGTGACATCGTGGAACGTCTGCGCGATGTGCCGCCGTCGGCGCGGGTGAGAGGGCTTTATTTTCGGAGCGTGCTCTCGGTGCTCCGGCAAATGAACCGACTCGAGGCCTATGAAGCGTACTTTCCGGGTGAGAGTTGGTCGTCGCTGACGCTTTACCCGCTCGGCGACTACCTGCTCAGGTTGGCTGTGGCCGGCGCCGTCGTCCGCTCAGCCGAGGAGCTGCATGAAGGCGTGCGTCAGATCACGCGTGCCAATGCGAGCGCGTTCGCGACCAGTTTGCTCGGCCGCGTGCTGGTGCGAATCCTCGCTCGCGATCCGGTGCGCTTGACGGAGCAGGGGCTCGCCGCGCGTCGTCAGTCGACCACGTATGGGGAGTGGGAGCTGATTCGACGCGGCCCGCGAGAAATAGCCATGGTCTATCGCGCCGAGTACATGTGGATCGAATCGGCGATTGCCGGCGCTGCGCTCGGTAGCTTCGAGAGTTGCCAAGTCACTCCGCGCGTCGAGACTCAGCTCAAGGACAAGTACAACGGCTTAACGCTGGTGCGCTGGTAGCCGGGCTTCCGCATCGGCCAGTACGGCGCTGACCGAGCTCAAAAGCGCATCACGCGAGACCGGCTTTTGCAGTACCGGCTGGCCCGTTTCGCCTACGATCGAGGGCCGCTCCTGATCCTCCTCGGTCAGGAAGATGACGTGTTTGGCAAGCTCGGGTCGCTCCTTGATCAGCCACCCATAGAGTACGATTCCAGATATCTCTGGGAGCGCCACGTCGGTGAGAATCACGTCGGCGCGTGATCCGGACTGCAAGAGGTCGATGGCCTCTTGGCCATCTCGCGCCAAGAGCACGTCGTAGAGACCGCTCAGGGTTCGCGCGAAAGCGCGCAGCACGCGCTCGTCATCGTCGATCACGAGCACGCGCTTTTCAGGATGAGCGCGGCTATGCGGTGCAGAGAAGCTCGAGGTGCGTCGATAGGCCTCGAACAGCTCGCGGCGATCCGGCAGCGGGATCAGTGCGATGAAGGTCGCGCCGTCGCCGTGCACGGACTCCACCAACAGATCGCCGCCCAAACGCCGCAGAATCGAGCGTGAGATACACAAGCCGAGACCGGTGCCGACCCCTTGGCGTTTGGTCGTAAAGAAGGGGTCGAAGATGCGACCCACGACGTTGGGCGGAATACCGGGGCCGCTGTCCGAGATGCACACGGCCACCGCCTCTTCATCCGAGCGCGCAGAAATCCGGATTCGATGTGCGGGCCGTGCGACCTCGGTGATTGCGTGCGCGGCGTTGAGCAGCACGTTGGTGAAGACCTGAGCCAGGCGGGCGCTCGGCGCGACCACCACCGGCAGCTCCTCCGCGTAGTCGAGCTCCAGCGTGCCGTGTGCGCGGATCTGGCGGCCCACGATGCGCAGCACTTGATCCATCAGTGCGCGGATGTCCACCACCTCCGGTGTGGCATCGTCGTCTGGACGCGAAAAGAGCTTGAGATCGCGCACCACGCCGGCAATCGTCTTGGCCGACGACTCGATCTCCTGCAGGAGCTCGCGTGTTTCCGCGAGCGGAGCGCCCGTGCGCCCCATGCGCAGCACCTCCTGCAAATCCTCCAGGCTCGCGCCGCGCCGGGCACGCACGAGCTCCTCCACTTGGCCGAGCGCCGCGTGCAGCGGGTTGACCCGCAATTTCAAGCCCTCAGCGGAGAGTAGTAGCGAGGTGAGCGGGTTATTGACCTCGTGCGCAACACCTGCCACGAGCGTGCCGAGCGCTGCCAGCTTCTCGGAATGCACGTAGAGCGCGCGCACTTGCTCCTGCTCGCGGCGCAGCCGCGCGCGCAGCACGATGCGATCGATGAAACCGTACGCGGAGTTCTCGTCCAGGCGGTCTTCGGCAATTGCCTCGTCGGCGCCGGCCTCGACCGCCGAAAGCGCGCTGGGCTCGTCCGCCACCACGACGCCGAGCGGAGCGCCGCCGTGCTCGCTGCGGGCGCGGCGCACGATTTCAGGTGGGTTGCCGGTCGCCGGCTCCAGCACCACCGGGTTCTCGACGCCGAGAAAGCGGCGTTCCGCCAACGCTGACAGCCACGCGAAATGCTCGCCCTCGCGGCAGAGGATCACAAGAGGGGGAGCGTGTTCCTCGGTCATCGCTGCCTGAGAGGCAGTCTACTTCTACCAGCAAACCAGGGTAGCGGCGCGGGTAAATCCGGCGCCCTGAGCATAGAGCACGATCTTCACACCCGGAGCTATTAGACCGGCCTGCCGTGCAGAGATCAGATTGGTTACGACGCCGCAACCTCCGAGGTGACAGAGCTCGTCGAAGGTTTGCGGGGCTTCGAAGCGCGCGTCGAGTGCTTCACGAATCGCCTCCGGGACCCAGCGACGCGGCTGCACGCTTGCGAGAACGTCGATTTCTTGCAGTGGCACCCGCGCCCGCTCCAAGAGCTGAGTGATGGTTTCCGCCGCGATGCGGATCGTGCCGCGCATCAACTCTTGCGCTTGTTCCCGGTTTTGGCTGCCGAGGTAATATTGGGGACCCGCCTCCCACCACGGAGGATCGGCATCTTTGCTGCGACACCAGGTCACGGCCGAGTAGTACTCGCCGTGGGTTCGAGCGTGCGTGATCTGAATTCCGGCCTGCTCGGCGGCGCTCACGACCATCGCGGTGGCCGCGTCACCTACATTGGGCGATGCGGGATGCATCAGCGGGAACGCCCGGGTGATCAAGTGACTCTGGGTGAGCAAGATGTGCCGTGCTCGGCCGGACTCGATCAGCGCCGCCGCAGTCTCCAACTGAGTGAGTGGCGTGGCGCAGGCGGCATCCATCCCGACGGCATAGGCCCGCTCGGCGCCAATGCGCCGCGCGACGTCCGGAGCGCTCGGCGGGACGATGCGCTCGGGCACTGCGGCCCACGAAAACACAGCATCGAGCTCGCCAGCGTCGAGCCCGGCGTCAGCCAGCGCGGCTTGGGCGGCCAGGGCCTCCGCCTCGGGCGCGGTGATGTCCTTGGGCGCTATCCTTCGGCGCCTCGAACCGAGAAAGGGGTCGCCCGCCTCACTGGCAAAATGGCGCAGCGCGATGCGGTCGGCGGGGCCGAACGCGGCATTGTCGACGTCGACGAGCTCCCGTGACTCCGACGCGCGCGCGCGGCTCGCAAATTCAGCGGGCCAGGCGCTGTTTTCGCGAATCTCCGTTGGCAGCCACTGACCGAGCCCGGCGATCCGAGCCTTCACGCCTCGCTCCGCAGACGGCTCGGGGCGCCGAGAGAGCTCATGCGTTGCAGGGCCTCGTTGCGGCCGCCCCCAGCGAGCTGCAATTTGCGGTCGATGCGAATATCGAGGACCGCGGGGCCATTTTGGGTGAGCGCGTCGAGCAGTCCTGCGCTGATTTCACCCGGGTGGTTGATGCGAGCGGAAGGGATCGACAGCGCGTGCGCCCAGCCGGCAAAGTCGATGAAGCCGGTCTCCCAGGGCTCCGCGCGTCCGTAGAGCTGCCGATAGCCGTGATAAACCATGTTGTAGCGCGCGTCATTGAACACGGCGAAGACGACTTTGAGCCTCTCCGCGCTCGCCACTAACACTTCCATGCCGGCCATCTGCATGCCGCCGTCCCCGCACACACAAACGACCGTGCGCTCCGGTTCGCCGAGGGCCAAGCCGACGGCGGAGCAAATCCCCGAGCCCATGCTGCCGAGGCCCAGGTTGATCAAGAACTGATCGCTGTCCATCGTCAGATAGTGGAGCGCGAACAGCATGTGTTCGCCGATATCGGTCACGAAGCGCGCGCCTCGCCCCGCCGCCCGCTCTAGATCGGCGAGCGCCCGGTACGGCGTGATGATGGTCGCGGCATCGCTCTCGAAATCCTGCACATCGAAGGCCGACTCGCGGTGCAAGGCCTTGATCTCCGTGCCAATCTCGCCGTTGCGTAGCCCCAGGCGGGTCACGGTTTCGAGCATGGCGTCGACGAAATCACCGATGTCGGCCACGATCCCCAGGCGCGTCTCCAGGTTGCGGTTGAAGACGCGCGCGTCGAGGTCGATATGGATGAGCTCTCCCCCAGGGCGCACGTAGGGAGTCGGACCTACAGCGCAGTCGTCGAGATCCGTGCCGAGCACAACTGCCACATCGACCCCGCGCGCCGTGTACTTGCGAGCCCACATCGAGGCGGCGAGGCCACCGTGGCGCAGGGACCGTGGGTGCCGTTCGCTGACCACTCCCTTAGCGCGTGGCGTCGTGACGAATGGAACGTCGAGCACGTCGGCGAGGCGGGCCAGTGCTCGCGCGTGGTGGCGGGCTCCCGCCCCGAACACGAGTAGCGGGCGTTCTGCGTTTGCCAGGCGACGACACACGTGTTCGACCAGTGCGGGGTCGAGGCGAGTGGCTGCCAGTCGCGGAGGGCTCGAGACCACGCGAGGCGGCTCGGCCTCTGCCGAGGCTCGGTGGATGGGGACGACCAACAACGCCGGCCCGGGATGCTCCGGCGCGGCGGCCGCTCGGAAGGCAGCGAGAGCGTGCGCAGACGCCGATTTCGCCTGGGCCACGCGAACCGTCGCGCGCGTCACCCCGCGCAGCATGGCCTCGATGTCGATGCCCTCGGGCCCGGAGTTCTGCAAGAGGCGCCCGCCTTCGGCGGCCCAAGCGACGTCCCCACAAATAATCAACATCGGCACCTGCTCGAGGTGTGCCGAGACCACGCCAGTCACCACGTTCGTCGCGCCCGGGCCCGCCGTGACGACCACGCAGGGAACTCGGCCGCTCGCGCGATAGTAGCCTGCAGCTGCGAACGCAGCGCCGGTCTCGTGCCGGGATTCGATGAGACGAGCTCTCGGGCACTTCAAGATTGCGTCGAAAATGCTCGATACGGGACCGCCCGGGATCCCGAAGAAAGTGTCTACCCCGACCTCGACCAGGGCCTCGACGATAGAGTCGGCGGCGCGTTTGAAGGTCGGTTCGTGGTCGACATTGTTGGCGCTGGGCGCCGCGAATTCCTGCCCGAATGGAAGCCTTGGGGGCTTGAGTCGGGGCACGCTGAGTCGTTCTTGAGTGTCCCCACTCAAGAGATCGCGAATGAACGAGGCAGGGCTCGAGTCGTCCTCCCCAGTTAGTGAGTCACGGGCTTCGGTGTCTTTGGGGGCCATGGTCCTTCGTCCTGGTCACACGTTGGGTCCCCCAGCTGTCGTGGAATCGAGAGGCTTGGTAGACCGCCTCGGGCACACGATTCGTGCCGACGCGGTGGATTGCACTTTGCTGCTCGTCGGCCGCATAGCGGAGCACAGCCATGGTGTCTAGCAGAATCGGGTTTTCCGCTGTGTGACGGATACGTACCTGGGAGTTGTCAGCCTCGAGGATGGTGTTTGGCATGCTCGCGACCAACTAGGCACTCCCGCTCGCCTCTCCATGCATTTGGCACCCGGTGCTCGAGTCCTCTTGCAATAGTCGGGAGTGATTGGTCTGGCGCTGAAAGTTTGGCGCGCACTCTGGGCGGGGACTGGCGGTTGTCGCAAGTTTGGGCCGGAAAGCGCCAGTGGTGTTTGGGCGCTGCTGGCAACGGGTCGGCTCGATGCGTCTCTGACTCGCGTCCGCGTGTTGCTGGACCGACACCATCGTCGTGGTCGAGCTCAGCTCGTCCACATCGCGCCCAGGGCGTTTGCAAACCGTAACTTCACGCCCGGACGATAAACCGTGTTCCCGAGTTGCGCTTGGCCGAGGGCGCGGGAAAAGTGCGAGAAATCCGGCTGTGTCACGCGGTACGTAAACGTGAGCTTTGGAGAGCGGCTGAGCTCTCATGTGCTGCGGAGTTCCACCTATTTTGCGGCAGATCTTGATATTTTCATCGTAACCGCTCATGAGGGTAGGGAGTGTGTCCGTTCGCGATCGACGTCGTCCCGCGTGTCTTGGAGGCTCAGTGCGCCCGAACTCAATAATCCGCATCGCAGCTTGCCTGCTGCTCTCGTTCCTGGCTTTCGCGTGTTCCAGCAATGCTGAGGTCGCCCTCACCCAGCCCTCCGACGCCCTGACGGGCGGCAAGGATGGAAGTGGTGGCGGTGGCACCGTTGTCGGTACAGGTGGAGGCACAGGCATCGACTTCGGCGGCGGTGATGCGGGTGCTAGCGGTGCTGGCGGCGCTGGGCCCGACCCCAACAACGGCTGCAAGAACAAGTGTGACGCGGACGAGTGCGGGCCGATCGCGGATGGTTGCGGGAACCTGATCGATTGCGGTGGCTGCACCGCTCCGGAGACGTGCGGTGGCGCTGGCGTTCCGAGTCACTGTGGCGGCGGGACGCCTGTCTGTGATCCGAAGACTTGCGCCGACCTCGGCGCCGAGTGTGGGTTGCAGGCGGACGGCTGTGGTGGCGTGCTGGATTGCTGGAGCGCGGCGGACAAGGCTGGCGCGACACCGCATTGCAGCGATCCGGCTGCAGA
Source organism: Sorangium sp. (assembly GCA_019695485.1). Classification (GTDB taxonomy): domain Bacteria; phylum Myxococcota_A; class Polyangia; order Polyangiales; family Polyangiaceae; genus PMG-095. The sequence continues at coordinate 6,863 of JAEUAF010000406.1, read as the reverse complement.
TTGCGTCGATGGCACCTGCACGGTGACCACGTCGTGCACCAAGTTGACCTGCGCCGACTACGCCACCTCCACGGGCCTCTGTGGTCCGGTGACGGACGGCTGCGGCGGCACGCTCGATTGTGGCTTCAGCTGCGCCATCACCGAAGTGTGCGGCGCTAACGAGCCAGGCAAGTGCGGCGCGGTCGTATGTACGCCCGAGACCTCTTGCGAGAAAGCGCTCGCTGGCAAGCCCCAGGGCTACTGCGGCTTCGTCCCGGACGGCTGCGGCGGCGAGATCAAGAACTGCGCGGCGGCGTGCACGGGCAACGAAACCTGCGGCGGCGGCGGCACTCCCGACGTGTGCGGTCACGGCACCACGGTGTGCGTGCCGACCAAGACCATCGCTGACTGCGGCGCCAAGGGCTGCGGTTCACTGAGCGATGGCTGCGGCGGGGTCGTCGATTGCGGTGGCTGCAGCGTGCCGGAGACGTGCGGCGGCGGCGGTGTCGCTAGCCAGTGTGGCGCTCCAGTCTGTCAGTTCAAGGATCCTTGCGCAGCGATCGGCGGCAACTGCGGCAAGATGGCGGACGGGTGCGGCGGCCCCGACGTGACGTGCGGCAGCGGCAGCTGCGGCGCGAACCAGATCTGTAACGCCAACGTGTGCACCAACATCGTCTGCCAGCCGCTCAAGGCCGCTGACGTTTGCACTGGACTATGCGGAACCCAAAGTGACGGCTGTGGTGGCAGCGTCGACTGCGGTGCCTGCACGGGCAACAACACCTGTGGTGGTGGCGGCACGCCGAACGTGTGCGGCTCTCCGCCCTGCACCAAGCTCACCTGCCAAGACGTCGGCGCGACCTGCGGCGCGATTGGTGACGGCTGCGGCGGGAGTATCCCAAGCTGCGGCTCTTGCACCGGGCTCGACACCTGCGGCGGTGGCGGCGTAGCCAGCAAGTGCGGGCACACCACGAACCCGAATTGCACCGGACTCTGCCAAAATCAGGTGCTGTGCTCGACGGGCAACGAGACGCGCTTGACCGGCACCGTGTACGCGCCGAACGGCACCGAGCCGCTCTACAACGCGCTGGTTTACGTGCCGAACGCGCCGCTGCCGACGATCTCGACCGGTCCGAGCTGTGTGCGCTGCCAAGACGAGGACCTCGGCAATCCGATTGCTGCGGCCATCACCGGCGCCGACGGCAAGTTCGTGCTGAAGAACGTGCCGGCGGGCGTCAGCTTCCCGTTGGTGGTGAAGATGGGCAAGTGGCGCCGCGTGGTGACCATCTCGCCCGTTCCGCAATGCACGAATCTGGACCTTACCGTCGATCAGACGCGCTTGCCGCGTAGCATGACCGACGCTAGCGCGGGCAACGTCTCCTTCCTCAACATCCCGCACATGGCGATGGTGACCGGTGACGTCGACGCGCTCGAGTGCGTGCTGCGCAAGATCGGCCTCGATTTGACCGAGTTTACGCTGCCGACGGGCACGGGCCGCGTGCACATGTACCGCGCGAACGGCGGTAACATGGGTTGCACCGCTTACAACAAGAACGGCTCATGCACGACCGCAGGCATGGTGAACGCGCCGCTCTCGACACTGTTCTCGGGCACCACGCTCGACAACTACGATGTCGGCATCTTCGGCTGTGAGGGCGGCGCCAACGAGCACAACACCTACGATCCCATCCTGCGAAGCTTCGCGGATCGCGGTGGTCGCGCGTTTGCCTCTCACTACAGCTACACCTACCTGCACGACAACGGCAGTTTTGCCAACACGGCGACCTGGGGTGGCCCGTACAAGGTCAACGACACGATTACCCCCGGAATCATCGACCGCTCGTTCGCCAAGGGCGCGGCCTTCAACGCTTGGCTCGGCAACGTGAACGCCTGGCACCCGACCTACGGCAGCGGCTACATCTCGATCACCGATCCGCGCGACTACGTGCAAGCCATCAAGGCTGGCAGCGAGCGCTTCGTCTACACGGACTCGACCGTCAAGATCAACGGGACGGCCATCGACAAGCAGACTGCGATTCAGGAGTACAGCTTCAATACGCCGGTCGGCTCCGACGCCGATCACGTTTGCGGTCGCGTGCTCTACAGCGCGTTCCACGTGGCGGGGATCTCGGGCGCTGGCACCAAGGTGTTCCCGACGTACTGCTCCACGGGTCCGCTCACGCCTCAAGAGAAGGTGCTCGAGTTCATGATCTTCGACTTGTCGGCGTGCGTGTCGGTGGGTGATCCCCCGGCGCCTCCCACCTGCACGAAGAAGACTTGCTCGGGTCTCGGCGCGAACTGCGGCCCTGTGGCAGACGGCTGCGGTGGCTTGCTCGACTGCGGGACTTGCACGGCGCCGAACAGCTGTGGCGGCGGCGGCGTGCCGAACCAATGCGGCAGCATCTGCAAGCGCACCAGCTGCGGCGCGAAGGGCGCGAACTGCGGCGTGATCGGCGATGGTTGCGGTGGCACGCTCGACTGCGGCACTTGCACTACGCCGGCGATCTGCGGCGGTGGCGGCACGGCCAACGTCTGCGGTGTTCCGCAATGCCAACCGCGTTCTTGTTCGGCCGTCGGCGCGCAATGCGGCCCGATCTCGGACGGCTGCGGCGGCACGGTCAACTGCGGCACCTGCCCGACCGGCACGGTGTGCGGCGGCGGCGGCACTCCGAACGTCTGCGGCACGGGCAGCTGCAATCCCAAGACCTGCACCAGCGAAGGCGCCCAGTGCGGCTTCATCGGTGACGGTTGCGGCGGTACCGTGGCGTGCGGCACGTGTCCCACCGGGGCCACGTGTGGCGCGGGCGGTCCGAACATCTGCGGCGGGAGCTGCACTCCGCGCAGCTGCGCGAGCGTCGGCGCCCAATGCGGGTTCATCGGTGACGGCTGCGGTGGCGTGCTCGACTGCGGCACCTGCGTCGCCCCGCAAATCTGCGGCGGCGCGGGCGTGGCCAGCCAATGCGGCGGGAGCTGCACACCGCGCACTTGTGCCCAGGCCGGCGCAGCGTGCGGTGCGATCAGCGACGGCTGCGGCTCCGTGCTGCAATGCGGCGTGTGTCCCTCGGGTTCGACCTGCGGCGGCAACGGCGTCGCGAATCAGTGCGGCGCGGGTTCCTGCACCCCCAAGACCTGCACGCAAGCCAACGCACAGTGCGGCTCCGTGGGTGATGGTTGCGGCAACGTGCTGAACTGCGGCACCTGCACCGCGCCTCAGTCCTGCGGTGGCGCGGGCGTGCCGAACCAGTGCGGTCAAGGCACGAGCGGTTGCGTGCCCCTTACGTGCGCACAGCAGAACGCGAACTGCGGTCCGGCCGCGGATGGCTGCGGCGGGCTGCTCGATTGCGGGACCTGCTCGCCCGGCACGACCTGCGGCGGTGGCGGCATCGCCAGTCAGTGCGGCGCGCCGCACTGAGCGCGGTCAGGGCTCGCTCCACGAGCCCTCCTAGCGTGTGTATGACGACCCGGACCTTGTGGTGCCGGGTCGTCGCGTTTTGAAGGGGCTGAGCTCAGTCCTTCACTGGCAGCGGCGCGTCGAGCTTGAGGTCGCGTACCGCATCGCGAAAGCGCACCTGTTGCTCGTCGATGCTCATCTGGAGCTCGATGCTGCGCTTGGTGATGGCGTCGATGCGCGTGGCCGCTTCGCCCAGTCGCTTGGTGAGCTTCTGACGGAGATCGGCGGCTTGCGGGTTCTTCTCGATCGACTTCAGGTTTCGGCGGGTCTCTTCGCTGAGCCGCTCGAGTTCGTTGCGCTCGTTCGAAAGCTTTTCGAACTCGTCGAGCGCTCGGCGTAAGCTTTCGCGCAGTGTCCAAGCGTCGCGCAGCCTCTTTGCGAGCTCCGGATTGGCGCGACTGTCGGCCAGATAGCCGCGTACCGCGTCGTCTGCCAGCGGGCCGAGCCAGTCCGTTTCCTCCTGGTTCGGCCGGCGTTCGTCGACGGTGAGCTCGGTCTTGCCGTGGGCGCGCACCTCCGTCGGAATGAGCGCTGAGCTCGTCGCGAGGTTATCTTCGGTACCTGGCGCGGGTCGAAATAGGCGCGTGCCCGGGATGCGCGAGTGCTTCACGAGCAGCTTGACCGGTTTGTCGCCGCCGTTGTCGATTTGGTAGATGCGGCGGCTCGAGAAATCACGCTCGATGAACAAACGCCCCGCTTCGATGCGGTAGAGTCGCGAGCCCTCCAGATCCTGACGCCCGTCTTGCCCGATGGCGACGCTGCGCTCGATAGCGAACGGCACCGTGGCCGTGGCGCGAGCGGGGAGTGGTTCGAGCAGCCCCTGGCCGAGGAACGAGCCTTTCTCGAACACGGCGATCGGTCCGCGCTCGAGCAGCCCGGGCGTGGTGTTCGTGAAGCGCGCGACACGGTACGGATGGCTCTGCGAGTCTGCGACGCCTGATTCCGGGGCGAACAACAAGACCGCTGCCCCTGGTACGCGCTCGCTTCGAAGAAGCACCATGGTCGCGCTCTGATTGGGGACCGTGACCGGGTAGGGAATGTCGTAGCGCGTCGTGCCCGCGTCCAGCGCGACCGCCGCGAGATCCGAGAGGCGGCGCGGCGGAGACAGGTTCGGCGCCATGGGGGGCGGTGGTGGCGCAGCAGCTTCGGCCATTGGCGCCATGCTTGCGGAGGGGCGAGCGGCTTTCTTGCGTAGGGCGTCGGCGCGCATGCCGCCGCCGGCGCGGCCTACCGCAGAGGCCTTTTCGTCCGCTTGGTCCTCTTCGGCTGGGATCGGTTCGGGCGCTGCAGCGGGGGCCGGCGCCGGCGCCGCCGCTCCGTAGCCGCCCTGCGGACCGACACGGTCCACCTGCCCGTTGGAGCGCGACTTGTCGAGCGAGGTTTCTCCTGTGGGAATGACCGCGACCACTTCGCCTTGATCGGTCACGATCGGGCGCGCTGGTAAGACCGGAGTGCCCAAGGTTGACTGGAATGCGAGCGGCGCCCCGGCGACCAGCGAGAGTGAGACCTGACTCCAGTCCTCACCGGACAAATTCTGAACGATGCCCCAGGCCTGCAGATCGGCGCTGTTGTCTTCGGCGATCACGACGCGATACGACGGTCGCCAAACGGGGCTCTCCGACAGGTAGCCGATCGACAGATCGTGTTCCTTGCCGTCGAGGTGGAGCACGACCTCGCGCATCGCATTCGGATCTGGACGCTTCTTCTTCGGTGGCTCCGGCTTCTCGCAGCGCTTGGGCGCCTGGCAGTCGTCGATCGGCGTCGGCTCTGGTTCGTCAGGCAACGCGGTGTCGGTGTCCTGTACCTCGAGTGGAAAGGAAGCGGAGCGCACAGAGCTGCCGCCGCGCTCAATCACCGCCAACGAGGCCAGAAAGTCCCCCACCAAGCGCTGCCGCATGTCGAAGCTCACCTGCTCGCTGTCGACGCGGCCTGCGCGCTCGAAATAGCCGACGCCGTTGCGGTAAACGACGACTCGACGCAGCGGCAGCTGCGAGCCGACGTTCGGGCCGCGGGCGCAGCCCGCCCAGGTTATCGCCAAGCAAATCCATCCGAGTCGTCGCATCCGGTCTCCCGTTCGTTCGGGGGTCTGAGTGCGACCCCACGGCGCGGGAGAGTAGCCGCACGTTGAGGGGCTGCCAACGGCGCGGCGCGAGCCTGGTGGGGTCTGGCCGGGCGGGCCGAACGTTCTTTACAGGAAATAGCTCAGCATCCCGACGGTCAGGCCAAAGTCCGTATACTTCAGCTTGTCATCGGGCTGCGTGGTGGTCACGCCATTCGTAGTACTGGACGTCGTGCGGGTTCCGGACATTGGAACGTCGAGATAGGGCCCGACGATGATGCCGACGTGGGGCGCCGGCAAGAAGACGAAGAGGGGCTCCAGGTTCAGTCCAAACCCTGAACTGGTCGACTTGTTGGTGCGCAGGTTCCCGGCCATGCCCACGGGGTTCGTGGTCGTGCTGTGATCACTGTAGTAACTCAGGCCGAGGCGTCCCCAGAACGCAAACCACGGAACGATCGGAACACCGTAGCCAACCCTGGGAGTGAAGATGAAGCTCGTGAGCGACGGCGCGTCACGCGACGTCGTGGCGGCACCGGCGGGTTGGGTCGAGTTTGTACCGGACTCGCCATAGATGCCGAGCGCGCCGCCCACGGTGAGCCCGCGGAACACGTCGACGTCGACGCCGACGCGCGGCACCTCATACGGCGTCACGTCATTGCGACGCCAAAGAAAGGCGACGCCGGTGCGCGTATCAGTCGTCGTATCGCCGTTGCCGCCGTCGACGACTTTGGTCGTAGAGAATGACAAGCCGAACAAACGATCCGCGCTGATGATCAGTTTTCCCGGTTTGAAGGGCGTTTCCTGCGCGCGGGCTTGGTGTGTGATCGCTGTGGCTGAAAGGAGCAGGGCAACGGCAAGGCCCGGCCCGTTCATCGTCGTCTTCATGGTTGGTTTAGTGGGTTCGAGCAGTCGAGAGCAGGCGACGTTATGCAAAACTCCGGCTCTGACCAGCCGTTCGCGCGCCGCGCCGCCCCAAATATCGCTCGCGTGGCGCGAGCTGAGAGTTCTCGGAAATGCAGTGTCGGCGCAACGCGCGAGTGAGGTCAGATCGCGCACCATTTATCGCGCCGGGTCCGCTATACGCTAACGGCCATGAGCGACCTCCGCAAACCCTCGCGCTTCGAGACACGACTCCTGAATGGCCGCGCGCGCCGCGTTCTTCTGATCGGAATCGGTTCCAGCGCCCTCGCGGCAGCGCTCGCCGCGGGTTGTGGCGGCGATGACAGTGGCACACTCGGGATGGGCGGCTTTACTGCGCATGGCGGAGCAAAGAACGGCGGCGCGAGCAACGGCGGTAATGCCGTTGGCACCGGCGGCGCGATGGGATTCGGTGGCGCACTCGGCTCGGGCGGCGCGGTGTTCGGTGCTGGCGGCGCG
>JAEUAF010000402.1 GCA_019695485.1 Sorangium sp. | reverse complement strand
GACCAGCGCCGGGAACCAGTTGGGATCGCGCAGACGCGGCGGCACGGGATGAACGAGCGAAACATCACAGCAAGGGAACCGGGACCGAGCCCGACAGGCACGCGCTTGCGGCGTTACTTTTGGCTCGATGACTCAATCGCTCGGGCACGGGAGGAGTCATTCTCGGCGAAGGATCCGGGTTGGGTTGAGTTCACCTGGGCCCGCCAGACGCGCGCCGCGCGGGCCGAGCTGCGCGGCGCTGGCGAACACGCTCTCGCGCTCCACACCTTAGAACGCGCCGAAGCCATGTTCCTCTTGATGAGCCATTGCGCACGCGCGAATGTAAACCCGCCGAAGTCGCTGGGCTCGGAGGCAGCTTGGCAGCGCGCTCTGTCACTGCCTGCGGTCGAACAGGCGTGGTCCAAGCTCACAGGGGCCGAGCAAAGCGCGATCCGAGCGAGCTTCAGCGAAGAAGGCGAGTTCTCACAGCCGAGCGGCAGGAGCTCGGGCCTGCGGCGATTCGCCGAGCTACTCGCTGAACCGTTGGATGCTGCCGCGGATTCAGTCGAGCAACTGCTACTGACCCGCTGGAGGCGCCTCGCCGTCGCGCTGCTCACGCTCGGCGGATTGGCTCTGCTCATCATCCTCGGTAGGCAAAGTGGCCCCCCGGGGCCGAACCTGGCGTTGCATCGTCCAGTGCACGTCAGCTCGCAAAGTGCGACCGCTGGCATTGGCAGCGACCATCGTTTGCTGGTCGACGGCGATCCGTACACGCTCGGCTGTCACACCGAGTGGGGGCCGAATCAGTTCGTGACTGTCGACCTGGGCGCGCCGCACGCAATCCAACGCGTCGTCGTGACGAATCGCCGGGATTGCTGCCAAGAACGTGCTGTTCCGCTGCTGCTCGAGGTGAGTGACGACGGCAGAGCTTTCCGACCGATCGCCGAACGGCAGGAGCCCTTCAGGGTCTGGACGGCATCTGGGCTGGGCGCGCACGGCCGCTATGTTCAACTGCGGCTGGCAGCGCCGAACATCCTGCACTTGTCGGAGGTCGAGGTCTATTGAAGACGTTTGGGGTGCGCGCGTGATACGAGGCCGTAAAACTTCTGTACTTGGTCGTCGGTGCGGCCGGCTGCGCGCGCTCGGCAGCGGTTGTCCACGGCACGTCGGGCACGCTGCGGCCAGCGCCGGACGAGTCGAGCTGTGAGGTCGAACTCCGAGGCGCGGAACAGCTGCGCGCCGCCGGCTCTTGGCTGAAGGCGCGGGATGCGCTGAGCTCCCTCCGCGCGCGGTGTGCGCAGGAGCGCGCGCGCCTCGAACCGGCGCTGGTGGATGTCGTAGTTGCGCTGGAAGACGCGAGTTTTGGCGAGCGACTGCTGAGCGAGTTCGCAGCGCCCGCCGTCGCCGCGCAGTCGCCAGCGCGCGCACGGCTGAAGTCTTGGCTCGCCACGTGGACCGCGAGCCAAGCCACAGCGGCGCACGTCGACCTGCGCGCCCCGCTGCAGGCCTTGCGGCGAGCTCGTGCGAGTCGAGATCCCGACGCACCACAGCTCGCCGACCGCGTGCTCGCGAGCGGCGTTTACAACGGCGAACTCCTGGCCGAGATCGGATTGAGTCGCCTTTCGAGCAGCGGCCCCGCGGCGGCGCAGCCCTATTTCGATCGCGCTCGCGTGGCGCTCGAGCGTGAAACGGCACGACTGCCGACGGCCTTCTTCATGCCCGGATCCTTGGCAGCGATTCGGAGCGGCGTCTGGACGCCCGACGCAGCGGAGCTCTGGTTGTGGGGAACCGCTGGCAGCGCGAGCCTGGCACCGTCCCCCGACCCATCGTTCGCGGGTGCCGCGGCGGTCGTGTTCGATACGCAGACCTGGGAGCCCACGTGGCAAGTGAGGCCCGATTCCCGCGATTGTCCGAGCCTCGCGCTCGGGCAGGGAGCAGGCTTCGCGAGCTGCGACGGGCTCTTCGCGCGCGACGGGCAGCGCCTCCACGCGCTGCCAGAGCTCACTTCCGACACATTCAATTCCATCGCGCTACTCGCCGGGCAGACGCGACTCCTCGCGGCGCGAGCGAAGGACGGACAGAACTCGCAGCTTGGGCTCATCGACGCCGCCACGGGAACCTTCGAGGCGCTGCCGTTGCCGACGGTGCGGCACTTGCAGGCCCTCGCTGCCAGCCCCACCGGCAACTGGCTCTTCGTAGAGTCGAGCGACGGCGTGGAAGCGTTCGCGTTCCCCTCACTACAGCGACTGCTGAAAGCCAAGGCTCGAAGCGGCCAAGCCCTGGGCGAGAACCAGATTGCATTCGTCGCAGACGATGGTCGACTCGAAGTGTGGCAGCTGACGCCCGCGCGCCGCCTCGCTCGGCACTACCTGCCAGAGGTGATTATTCCGCACGGCCCGGCGCTGGGCTCGACCTACTTTCGCGCACTCGACCCCCACAGGCTGATCATCCAGCATCTGAGCACGGAGTTTACGTGGGGGTGGGACCAAGCGCCGAGCGTCTTATCTCCGCCAAATTCGGAGGCCGACGAACTTCCTCAACAGGAGCTGCGTGACGTCTCGATCGCCACGAATTCCAAGTGGGCGGCGGAGGTTCTGCACGACGAGAAGCTCGACTTCGATGAGCTGCGGGTCAGCGCGACCAATGGCGCCCTGCTCGAAGCGGACTCGTTGCCACACATCAGAGACTTTGCGGTCTCGCCGAGCGGCAAGCGCCTCGCCCTCAGCCTGGGCGAACGAACACTCTACGTGGTCGACCTGGATGCCCAGTCGCGGCCGCGTCTACTCGACTTCGTGCACCCTCAGCGCCTTTCGTTCTACGACGACGACCATCTGCTACTCGGCGGGACGCTGCAAAGCACGCTCGTCGATGCGCGTGACGGCAGTCACGTCGCCTACCCGTTGCGCCGGGGAGAGCGCTTCTTCGCTCGCGGCAGCTCCGGCGTGATCGTCACTGTGAGCCCGTCCGAGAGCGACTGCACTGTCTATGCGGCAGACCAACGGATCCTGCGCGCGTTCCACATGCGCCCGCTCGCGCTTTCGACGAGCGGAGCAGCTCTCTTGCTCAAGAACGACAACGCACTGGTTTTCGCGAGCCTTGACGAGGGGGTGCGCGCGGTCCTCGCTGACTCTGCCGCGGAGCTCGAGCGCGTTCAGTTCTCGCGCGACGAACACAAGCTAATCACGCTCAGCGCCGCGGGCCTCATCGTGTGGGACGGCGCGAGCAGAAAAAGCTGGCTGGTCGCGCCCCGTCGCACGCTCGGACGCGTCACAGCGCTCGCTTTTGCTGAAAAAGACCAAGTCGTCGTAGTCGGTAGGGCAGACGGCGCGGCCTCGGCGTTTCGCTACGCGAGCGCCGAAGAGCTCGCGCGGCCGCCCACCCCCGAAGCTGACGCGAGCGCCATCAGCTGGCAGTCCGCGTCCCATTTCTTGCGGGCCTTCCGCTCACGCGACGGCAAGTGGCTTGGCAACCTCATGCCGCCCTCGAACGGGACGCTCGGTGCCTTCCAGAGCGCGCGCGGTGAGCTCGATTTCATCGGCGCCGAGCCGAAGATGCCGGCGCGCTGCGCGTTCGGCAATCTGCTCGTGGACTTTCACGTTTGCAGCGAATCGCTGCGCGTGCCGGGCCTCCTCGGACGTCTGCTGCGAGTCGACGAGTCGACGGAACTCTAGCCCAGTGCTAGCGCTGTACCGACAGGGCATAAACGACGGCTGCGACCACCAGCACGACCAAAAGCCAGGTCCAGCGGAAGCCCGTCCCCTGACTCGCGCTCGCGCCTCGTTCCGCCTCGTCTGCCGCTGCTTCGGCGGGCTCTTCGCGCTCAGTGGCTGATCGCCGCTCGGCCTTGCGGGGAGCCTTGGGGGCGTGCTCGCTGCTCTGTTCCGCGGCCGCTGGCATCGCAGCTTCGTCGCGACCAGTGGCTGGCTTTTCTGCCTGCAATTTCGCCGCAGCCTCTTGTTCCGCGTGACGGCGCTGCTCCGCCGCATGCTCGGCAGCCGCGGCCGCTTCTTGCTCCGCCTTCTGCTTCGCAGCCGCTTCTTGCTCCGCCTTGCGTCGCGCCTCGGCCGCGTCGTGCTCTGCCTTCTGCTTCGCAGCCGCTTCTTGCTCCGCCTTCTGCTTCGCAGC
>JAEUAF010000382.1 GCA_019695485.1 Sorangium sp. | reverse complement strand
TCGAGATCCACCAAAGCGATGCGGCGGGCTTCTGCCCGAGCGAACCCGTTCGGGTAATCGCTCAGGTAGCGCCGTGCTTCGCGCGCCGCGCGCGCCTTGTTGCCGGACTCGTGCAAGAGCCGAAAATGCTCGACGCGCGCGTTCTGTACCAGGGGCGAGCGCGGGAAGTCGCGCTGCAATGCCTCGAGATCGACGAGCGCGCGGTTCACGTCTCCTGCCCGGGCGCGCGCGAGGGCCCCCGCGTAAATCGCGTTCTCTTGGGCCAGCGTGCTCTCCGGATCGTCGTCTGCGCTCACTTGAGCCGCGCTCTTCGCTCGCTTCGTGTTTGGGCGTAGAGCGCTGCCCTTGGTGGCCGGCGGCTCGCCGGGCGCGGTGATTTCCGACGCCCGCCCGCTGTCGGGAGTGGTGGGCGTCGCAGGTGGACTCGTGTCGGCGGCGGGCGCCTCCGGAGCCGAGGACCATTCCTCTCCAGGAGTCAGGAACAAGGTGCGGCCGCGGCTTTCGACCTCGACGCGCCCCTCGGTGACTTGCACCGACGTGACCGTGTCCACGTTCTTACCGGGCACGACATCGACTGAAAAACGCGTCCCGCGTACGGTGACTCGAGCGTCTGGAGTCGTGACCGACAGCGTGTGCCCGGCGCTCAACTTGGGCACCTTGAGCAGTACGTGGCCCATGGCCAACTCGACGCGCTCGTCGTCCGTGCTGTTTTCGCGGGATAGCTCCTGCACCCGAATTCGAGTCTGTGCGGCCACGTCGACGAGCGCGGCGTCGCGAAGCTTGAGCGAGAGCGTGCTACGGCGATCGGTATGCAACCGCGCGCCTGAGCTGAGTTTCAACCCCGCGCTCGCAGCCGTCGGCTCCGACTGCTCACTTTGCCAAACGCTGGCCTCGCCGCCCAGCGCCACGATTTCTGGCCCGAGATCGCCCGGCGAGTGCGCGTAGTGCTGAAAGGCTCCAAACGCGAGCCCGGAAACGGCGGCGGCGGCTGCGATGCCGAGCGCGCGCTGAGCCCACTTGCCAAACCGCGGCTCCGGCTGCTGCGCCAACTTGGCCAGCAAGTGGTCGACCGACGCGGCCACGTGTTGCTGACGGGTCGCCTCCTGCTCGGGTGTGACCACCGGCACGACGAGGCGTCCCATTTGCCGCAGCAGGTCCGGCGCGCTTCCGTCGTCGGTCCTCACGGTGCGCCTCCCTTCGCTGCACGTTCGGCATCTTTGCGAAGGCGTTGCGCGAGCTCCTTGCGCCCGCGCACGAGACGAGACTGCGTTGCTGCCGGTGTCGCTCCGGTCAATGTTGCGGTCTCTGCAAGCCCGCAGCCCAGCATGTCGTGCAAGAGCAAAGTTCTCGCTAGTTTCTCTGACATTTGCGAAAGGTGGAAGCGCAAACGCTCGAGCTCTCGCCGCGCGCTCACCGAGCTCTCCGGATCTCCGATCCCAGGCAGTCGCCGCGACACCTGCTCGACATCCTGACCTTCGTCGAAAATCTTCCGTTCGGTGCGGCGGCGCCGAATGGCGTGCAGCGCGACATTGCAGGTAATCGCGGACGCCCAGGTCGTCAGACTGCATTCGCGTGAGAATTTCCCGCGATACAGCGTCATCACGATTTGCTCGAACGCCGACTGCACCAGATCATCGTGATCGCTTTCACGACGCCCCATCACTCGATAAAGGGTGCCGTCCACGACTCGCATCAGACGCTGGCAGAGCTCCCCGCCGAGCCGCTGATCACCGCGGACGACTCCCTCGAGTAGCTCGTCATCGGTCAGTGTCGGCACGGCGGGCGCGCGCACGACGCGAAGGGCAGGGGTCTTGGGCGATAATTGTCCCATCGCGGCTTCTAGAGTCAGTTCCGCGACCTCTTCGGAACCAGGCATTGGCTGCGGGATCCACTAACGCTGGAAAGGGCGCAGCTCAAGTAGAGCGCCCGCGCCCCAGCTCGAGGCACCGACCACGCCAAGATCCCGATCATGCACGCGAATTGGCGTCGACTTCGACAGCTGTTCGAGCAGGCCGGTGAGCGCAAAACCGTACGGGCCCCGCGCGGGAAATATGAGCGCGAGCTCCGCTTCCCCGCCCGGGAGCCAAACATGCGAGGCGTCACTGCCCCGGACGGGGTCCGTGACCTGCCCTGCGACGTCCACGAGGGTCGCGCGTAGCGCACCGCGCAACTCGAAGCCCGCTGGCAGCGCCAGCATGCCGCCCGCGCCGAGACCCACCGTTGCCCAGGCGAGTGACACGCCCGAGGGCCCGGAGCCACCCGCGTAGCCGGCGACCGCGGTGAGGAAGACAGGCGGCGCCCATGGGGCGCCCCCGAGCTCGACACGTCCGCCGAAGCGCCACCGGAATAGCTCCCGATTGTAGCCGGTGGACGCTCCCGCCGAGAACCAGGCAGGGGCGTGGGGGCTACGCGCGACAGGGTCATGCGCGGTTGGGTTCGAATCGGCCCCCGAATCCGAGCTCGCCTCGCTGCCCGCGTGCGGGGTGCCGGTATTTGCCGACGCGCCACGACGCGTCGGGGGCTTGCCGGTGTCGCCCGTTGGTGGGGCTCTTGCCCGCGTCGAGGCGCTCGGCGGGCGCTCTGCCGGCGCAGCCTTCTTCCCTGTCGCGCGCTCGGTTTCGTCTTGCTGTTCCGCCTCTCGAAACAGGGTCGCGATCGCAAACCCCACCGTGCGAAATCGCTCCATGCGCTGGTCTTGCGGCAAAAAGCTGAGCTCTTCCGAGCGCCAGCTTTGTGTTTGGTGGCGGCGACGTCCGACTTCGACGACCGCCCCGAGCTCCGCGCTGCTGCGCCAGGACACCACCGCGACCGCGGCGGCAGGCTCGGCTGGCCTATCCTGAGCGAGAACGCAGCGTCCGCTGCCCAAACCTTCGCTGCAGGCGCGAACCAACGCCGCCGTTTCCGGTCCCACCGGCTCATTCGCGGGAAGTTCGACGATTAGAAGAGGAGCCGGCATCCGGTGTTGCGGTGCGCTCGCGCGTGCACGAGGGGTGGCACGCCGAAAGAGTAGCCGAAACGTGCTGCTTGGGCTCCCTCGGGGTTGGCTCGCCGCTCATTCATCAGGTGCTTCGACCAGCCAGTCGCTTCGCTCGGCGGATGCGGGGCTTCGGCGAATCACGACGGGGGGATCATCGCTCTGTTCGATTGTTCCCCGGGCCCTCCGAAGTCAGGCATCACTTTCTTCTGCGCCCGGCCCTCGGCTAGACTGGCAAACGGCGTGAGGGCCCCTTATCGCATGCCAAAACTGAACTTCACTCCGAACCTCGAGCGGCATTTGGGGCTTGGATCCATGCAAGTGGAAGGCAGCACCCTGCGCGAGGCCTTCGACTATGCGTTTCGCTCACTCGAACGAGCGCGGAGCTACGTGCTCGACGACCAAGGGCACGTGCGCCATCACGTGGCGGTCTTCGTGGACGGAGAGCTGGTCCACGATCGCGTCTTTTTGTCACGCCCGCTGAGCGAGGCTTCAGAAATTTGGGTCATGCAGGCTTTGTCGGGCGGGTGAGGGAGGAATTCGGATGGGATCGATCGAACGTGTCCACGTTGCCACGAGGAAAGGGCTCTTCACGGTCGAGAGAGTCCGCGGAAAGTGGGACATCGTCGACGTCGCCTTCGAAGGCGACAACCTACCGATGCTGCTGGCGGACTCGCGTGACGGGTTGCTTTACGCCGTGCTTGCCCATGGTCATTTTGGCGCCAAAATTCAGCGTTCGGAGGACGGCGGGCGCACCTTCCGCGAGGTAGCGCCGCCGCAGTACCCACCGAAGCCTGAGGGGGGTGAGGATGTCGATCCGGTTCGCGGCACTGACGTGAAGTGGAGTCTGGAGCTGGTTTGGTCGCTCGAGGCGGGCGGTGCCGACAGACCGAAGCGCCTGTGGGCGGGAACCATCCCCGGTGGCCTGTTTCGCTCCGATGATTGCGGCGAGAGTTGGGAGCTAGTGCGCTCCCTGTGGGACCGGCCTGAACGCCGCAAATGGTTTGGGGGTGGCATGGATCGTCCAGGCATCCACTCGATCTTGGTCGACCCGCGGGCGTCCGACCATTTGCTGCTCGGCATCTCTTGCGGAGGCGTCTGGCGCACTCGGGACGGTGGAGAGTCGTTCACTCTCGAAGGCAAGGGCATGCACGCAGCGTACGTGCCGCCCGATCAAAGCGCCGATCCGAACATTCAAGACCCCCATCGGCTAGCGCTCTGCAGAGCCAATCCACAGGTGGTTTGGGCGCAACACCACAGCGGCATCTTCCGTTCCGAGGACGGCGGCGCTTCCTTCGTGGAACTCCACGCCTCGCCGAGCTCCTTTGGCTTCGCGGTCGCAGCCCATCCGCACGATCCCGAGACGGCGTGGTTCGTTCCCGCCGTGAAAGACGACTGCCGCATTCCCGTCGGAGGTCGGCTGATGGTGCTTCAAACGCGCAATGCGGGCCGCAGCTTCGAGGCCAAGACGCGCGGGCTTCCAGAGCGTTACGCTTACGACCTCGTGTTCCGCCACGCACTCGATGTCGACGACAGCGGCACGTTATTAGCGTTCGGAAGCACCACCGGTAACCTGTGGATCAGCGAGGATGGGGGTGAGTCGTTCGAAGCGATCTCTCACCACTTGCCGCCGATTCACTGTGTTCGCTTCAGCACGGTGCGCGTCAAATCCCCGACCTGGCCGGTGGTTGCGAGCTAGCGCGCGTCCCCTCATTCTCACCCGCAAACGGAGCGCCGACCGTGCCCGAAAAGCAGAACCCGCGGCGGCGGGCGCTGGGACTAGTCGCGGTAGCGCGGGCGTAGGCTCTCGATGGCGTGCCACGCGGGGTTGCTCGCGAACGCGGCTGCGCAGGTGAGCGAACAGAACCAGAACTCGTTGCCCCGGTAGTTGAGCCGCCCCGCGGCGCCACGACGATCGACAGGCGTCTTGCACACGGGGTCGACAGGGGTATCGTTCGTGCCCACCATCAAGGCCAACGAGAAGAGCGGGATCGCGCCGCGCACGTTCTTCAAGGGTACGATGCCAAGCTCCGCCACGGGAATGCCGCTGGCGCGAGCAGCGTCCGCGATCGGGAGCGTACCGAGCACCTCCCCGGCGTGGGCCTCGCTCGCGACGCGTGCCGCCAAATTGACGGCCGCGCCGAACACGTCCCCGTCGCGCTGCACGGCTTCTCCGTGGTGAAGGCCGGCGCGGAGGGCCGGAAAACGTGCGCCCTCGGCCGCTGACTCCATCAGTAAGCGCTCGACGAGCGCGACACCTGCAGCAGCATCAGGACAGGTGATGAGCACGGCGTCACCGATCGTCTTCACCAGGCGATCACCCGGACCCAGACTCGCGCGTGTGATTTCGGCGAAGCGCATGGCCACGTCGGCCGCGTCTTCGTCGCCTTGCGCCTCAGTCAATGCAGTAAAGCCTGCCAGATCCACGAAGCCAAAGGTTGCTTCGACACGTGTAGACGTAGAGCCGGGACGCTTCATCGGGCGCTTTCTCGCAGAGCATAGCTCGTTTCCTCGGGCCGAGCCTCACGATCGCGCGCTCGTGCTCGGTGCCGATGTGGGGATTTGGGGGCCGTCGGCCGTGAGCGTGTGTTTCGCTCGCCCCTAGTTGCGCGAGTTGTCGTCGTTCAGCCAGCGCGCGGCGGCGCTTCGAATTTCTAGCGCTGGGGCCGCCGGATCGATAGGGATCGCGCGCCCGCTGAGTCGCTCGGCGGCGTGCTTGGCGAAGTAGCGCACCAACGGGTACTCGTTCTCAAAGGCATCGACGATCAGCGGCAAGAGCTCTTTGCGATCGTGCTCGGCGGCCACGACTGCTGCGACCGCCTTTTCGTGCGGCAGGCCAGCGAGCAGGGCGGCGCGCAGCGGGTTGATGCTCAGGTCGGCGCCGTATAGCTGCTTTAGCCGCTCGCGGTCGTAGTGCTTGCCCCAGAAGCGCTCCATCGTGCGCACGATTTGGTCGACGCTCTGATCCGTGTGGCAAAGCGCACATTCGAGCGGTCGATCACCTTCGACGCGCTCGCGATCCGTGGGCGATCCGATGCGGTGGTAACGCGAGAGCTGATAAGCGAGGCCCAGATTCTTCTTCGGCATGTGGCAGGCGAGACAATGACTACCGCTGCTCTCGGGCGGGTGATGCGAGTGGGCGCGCGAGCGGGCCGGATCCGAAAGTTCCAGATGGCAGCTGGTGCAAATCGCATCGCCGCTCGGACCCGCGAGCGCGTCGAGCCGCTCGCGCGGATCCTCCCGGTGCGGATCGTGGCAGCGCACGCACGACAGTTGGCTGCGACAGGCGCCCAACAGAAAGTCGCGCGCCTCGCCGGAATTGATTGGGCTGCCACCCGGGTCGCGGTGCCGGTGCCCGCCCTCCCACGTGTAGGGATAGCGCGAAAACAAAACCGTGTGGCACTTGGCGCAGGTGCGGTTGATTTCGAGTGCGGGGCTCGGCTGGCTGCCATCGGCGGCCGTGACGCGAAAGAAGGTGCTTTCGAGTCTGAACGAAGGCTTGATTGCGCGCGGGCGGGCGGCGTGTTCGCGACTCCCGCCGTGGCACGCTTCGCAGCCGATGCCGAGCTCGACGAGGTGCCGCTCGTCGAACGTGCGCCGCGTCCTCAGAATGGCTTCGGACAGCAACGTGTCGTCGCCGGGGCTCGCGCGCTCGCCGATGCGTGACAGCTCCGAGCGTAGCGCGTTGGCGAGTTCGGCGCGGTCCGTGATTTGGTAGCGGAAGCGTCGGTCTTCTGGCGCGTCGTCGCTCGCCGAGCCCTGGTAGGACGGAAACCCGGGCCCGTGTAGCTCGTCGAACAGCGTAGTGAATTGCGGAGGCGTGTTGTGGCAAAAGATGCAGGTCTCTCGCCAGACCTGCCCCGGCTCGAGCGCCGTGCGCTCCGTGACCAACACCGAGTAGCCTTTGTAGCGATAGGTCTTGTCGAAAATCAGGTATGAAACGGGCAAAATCTTCTCTTCGATCCGCCGCTGTTCACCGCCCGTGACGCTCTCCTCGATGCCGACGAAATCCTCGCGATAGCGCCCTCCGATCACCTTGGTTACGCGAAAGTTGGTTTGCTTGCCGTCGCGCGTGCGAAGCTCGAGTCGTCGCTTTTCGTGGTCTGTCGTGAGCGTCGCCGCGTCGCCGCGCAGTTCGAAACGCTCACCAGCAAAGGGCGCCTGGATCTCGGTTTTTCCGAGGGCGCGCGTCATGCGGTGCATGGGCGAGCCGATAAAAGCGTTGTACTCCGTGAGGTGACACTCGCGGCACGCTTCCGAGCCAACGTAGTCCGAGGCCAACACGTTGCTCGACGTCTGACCTAATGGCGTGGGGCGATCGCGCGCGCTCTCAGCCGGTCCCGCGCAGGCTGCGAGCCAGGAGAGTGTCGACACTAGCCATACCGAGGGCGCGCGCGACGACACCCGCGCCGAAGAACGGGATGCGTTGCGAACGGTTGGCAATGGGGACGCGGGGCAGCTCACGGGCGCAGGGCGCATGCTAATACAGCCGCGAGCCTCCGCCGTTGGGGGCCCAGAAACCCCTAAAATTAGGCCATTTCGGCGTCCCGCTCACGGGAGCGCTCACGTTCGAGCGCGGCATTGACCTCCGTTCGAGAGGCGATGCTGCCAAAGAGGTAGTCGCCGAATGGCACCGTCACGTTGAAGTTGCGGCGCTGCATCAGGCTCGGAATGTGATGACGCGCGTGGTGCTCCCGTAGCGTGCGCAAGATGCCGAGCCGATAGACCACGGAGTCCTCGGGCAGGTGGTAACAGAGGTGCGTCAGCTCGTAGCCCGTGACGTAGATGGCAGACGTCATCAGGAACAGCCAGCCGGCGTTTGCGTTCAGCAGGTACGCTGTGAGCAGGGCTACCGGCGCCGCCAGCAGCACGATACCGAGCACACCCATGGCCGGCACCAGCACCAAGCGAAACTCCGCCGCGCTGCGAATCGACATCGAGTCGTAGCGATAGACTCGATGATGTTCGGGCGTGTGTCGATCGAACAACACGGGGAGCAGCCGTCGCCGTCGGTGCATGAGCTCCTTGTGGGCAACCCATTCGACGAGATTCGCAAAGAGCAGCGCGCTCGGCACCGTGAGCCAGTCTACGAGCGCAGGCGCCTGCAGCCGCGAGATCGCGAGAAGTGCGGCGCAAGCGCCGCTGCCGACGGTGCCCGCCAAGTGGCCCCAGGGTGAGTACCAGCGCGGGATCTTGGCGAGTAGCGCGTCACGGAACAGCTCTCGCGAGTCGGCCGTTCCGTCCGGCGCAGTGGGGGGCCGCCGCGAGCCGCCTATCGGACCGACCTCCGAGACTAGCTCTTTTGGCTCAGAATGCTGCGGAGCGCGCTGCGTGGCCATGATCGAAACCGGGGAACATTCGTATTGTCCCACGCGGCGCTGAGCGTGCACGAGCGGGCCGAGCGGGCTCGTGGCTCATCAGTCCCTGGGTGGGCGCCGCTCGGAGGATTCCAGAACCGGGGGGTTGGCGTTCGTGTATTCCATTGTACGCTGCTTGGATACGCACGCTGATGAGCACGATTGAGTCACGCACCCGAGCGCCCGTTGAGCTTCAGGCTGCGGGTCCGGGCCCGATCTACTGAGAGAAGCAGCGCCGCAATGCCAAGCCGCCGAGCCACGATTCGAGACGTTGCGGAGCTCGCTCGTGTGTCGACCGCGACAGTTTCGTTCGTGCTCAACGAAAATCCGAACGAATCGATCAGCGCGGCCGTGCGGCGGCGCGTTCTCGACGCGGCGCGTTCCGTGGCCTACCACCCGAACGCCGCAGCGTCGGGGCTGGCGCGCCAGCGCGTTCACAACGTCGGCATCGTCTTCTCCGAGGGTGACGACGCGATCACGAACCAGTTTTATTCCTTCGTGGTTCAAGGGGCTATGAAGGAAGCCATCGAGCAAAACTACAATCTGCTCTTCTCATACGTGGCAAAGCGCTACGGCGGCCCCCAAGACTTGCCCAAGTTCGTGCGTGAGAAGAACGCCGAAGGGGTGCTCTTCATGCGTCGCGTCCAGCCGCGCATGATCCGCGACATCCGGGAACGAGGCCTGAAGGTCGTGCTGGTCGACACCTTTCCTGCAGTTCGCGGCGTCAACTCGCTTCGAATCGACGATGCTCGTGGCGGGGCCCTGGCCGCCGAGCACCTGCTCGACCTCGGTCACTCCCAGGTCGCGATGCTCTGTCCTCGACATGCGGCTCCCAGTGTGGCCGAGCGGGCGCGCGGCTTTCGCTCGGTATTTGTCGATCGAAAGCTGCCCTTCAGTCAGCGCGCCAATTGCGTCGCCGCCGAGGCACTGACCTACGAAGCCGGCTACGCGGCGGTGGCGCGCGTCTTGAAGAGCGCACGGCGGTTGACCGGCCTGTTTTGCGCCAACGACGAAATGGCGGCCGGCGCGCTGCGCGCAGCGCGGGAAGCTGGCTATCGCGTGCCCGGCGACCTGAGCGTGGTCGGGTTCGACGACGTCGTGATGAGCAACTACACCGATCCACCTTTGACTACGGTCGGCGTCGGGAAAGAGCACATGGGGCGGCGGGCCATGGCACGGCTGGTTGAGCTCGTGGAACGCGTCGACGATCATGTGCGCGTAGAAGTAGCTAGAGTAGAGCTCATCGTACGCGGTTCGACCGCCCGACCGCCGAGGAATCGCTAAGGGCGTCTGGAGTCATAAAGAGTGGTATTTCGAGCTCGTACGCGCCTCGGTTCGCGTGCCCCGACGCTTGGTGTTTTGGTAGATTGGTTGGAAGACGGCTATCAGAGTGCCGTCGCCAATGGTGTGCTGGCGGGCGCGCACGCCGCGGCTGCGACGGTGGTGTGCTTTGCTGGCGGCGCGCCGGGTTCGTCGCACCAAGGGGCGCCTCAGCGCAACCACGTGTTCGAGTTGGCGAGCGCCCAGACCCTGGACGGGCTGATCGTGCTCTCGGGCAGTATTGCGAACCACTTGGGGGCGGACGGACTGGCCTCCTTTCTGGCGCGCTACTCGGCCCTGCCTCGAGTCAGCATCGCGCTCGAGCTCCCGGGGATCCCCAGCGTGCTGGTGGACAACGAGAGCGGTATGCGCAGCGTCGTCGATCACTTGATCCGCGTGCATGGGCACAAGCGGATCGCGTTCGTGCGGGGACCCGTGGCCAATGAAGAGGCGGAGCGGCGCTTTCAATCCTATAAGGACGCGCTCGCCCAGCATTTGCGCACGTTCGACGAGAATCTGACCGTGGTGGGCACCTTCGAGATGGAGAGCGGGCGCGCCGCTCTGCGCACGTTGCTCGATGAGCGCAAGCTCGACATCGCCGAGATCGATGCCATCGTCGCGGCCAACGATTCGATGGCGTTCGGTGTGTTGGCCGAACTCGGCAAGCGCGGACTGCGCGCGCCGCGTGACGTGGCGGTGGCAGGCTTCGACGATGTCGAGGATGCTCGCTACGCCGAACCACCGCTCACCACCGTGCGCCAGCCCCTCGACGAACAAGGGCGTGAAGCGGTGCGCATGGTGATGGCGGCTCTGAACCGCCGGGACACCGTACCCACCTCCGTATTGCGGACCGAGCTCGTGGTGCGCGAGTCTTGCGGTTGCTTTGGAGGAAAGGCCGGCGCGCGCAGCGTCGCGGCGCCATCCGCGTTCGGCTTCGAAGCGTCGCTCATCGGGCGCCGGCAGCAGGTGCTTTCGGCGCTGACACGTGCCTCGCGTGGGGCCCTGGCGGCGGCGGGTGCGGATTGGGAGGGACGCACCGTGAACGCCATAGCAGCCGAGCTGCGCGGCGAGACCCCCGGCGGATTCATTAGGCATTTCGAGGGGTTGGTCGAGCGGCTCGTGGAACGCGGCATCGACCTCAAGCCGTGCCATGAAGTCTTGAGCACCTTGCGCGACGAGATGCTGCTCTGCCTCGGCAAAGAACCGGAGCGGCGGGCTCACGCCGAGGATCTATTTCAACAAGCCAGGCTCTCGATCGGCTCGGTCACTGAACGCGTCTTGGGCCGCGGGCGCCTCAAGCTCGAGCGCTGGGCGCGAACGCTCACGGCCGTGGGAGCCGCGCTGATCGGCACCTTCGACCTCGACGAGCTGCACGCCGCCGTGGCCCAGCGCTTTCCGGAGCTCGGAATTCGCAGCTGCTTCGTGGTGCGCTACAAGGGCGACGGCGCGCCGAGTCGGGAATCGCAGGTGGTCCTCTCGTATGACGCGCTGGTCGAGCACCGTGCTTTGTCGCCGCGCTTTCAAAGCGCGGCGCTGCTGCCGCCCGAGCTCCTCGACGATACGCCGCATCTGCGCAGCTACGTCGTGGTGCCGCTGTTCTTCAAGCGGGAGATCTTGGGCTATGCCCTGATCGAGTTCGATGTGTCCCAGGTCTTTGCCTACGAAGCGCTTCGCGACTTGTTGAGCGCAGCGCTCAAGGGCGCGGAGCTCGTTCAGTCGCTGGAGGCTGCGCGGCGAACGCTCGCCGCGCTTGGGCACTGAGCCTGGCGCGCGTTCCGCGCAGTGCGTGGTGTGGCCCTACGCGCGCAGCCGGCGCCGAATCAATGTGACCGACGCCAGTAGCGTCGCGACCAACGTCGCGAGTTTCACGGGCGCCCTCGACTGCCCAGCGAACGCGCAACCCAAAGGCTGCTTCTGCTCGCTGCCGCAGACTGCAGAGAACCCGTTCTGGGGTCGGCAGTCATTGCTTTCCGCATAGCGATTTGGCGGGAACACGTGGCAGATCCCATTGACATCGTCGGGCGCGAGCACGCGCAGCGCGGCGCCACCTGGCGCGTAGGTTGGAAACATGACCCCGTTGTCATCTCGCGTGTGGTCGAGCCCGAGAAAGTGGCCGACTTCGTGAGTGACAATCGACGGCAGGTCGGCGCCATCCTCCGGATCGGCATCGGTGATGTTGCCGAGCGTGCCGTTGATCTCGACGTCGACGTCCCAGATTTGCCCCGTGTCGGCGTTGTAGTGAACCGTGGTCAGGCCGAAGGTGTCGCCCCGAGCCTCGGCATCGGGCCAGGTGTCGTCGCGGAATACGAAGAGATTTGCGTTGGCGCGATCGGCGTTGTGCTCCACGAGGTCGCACTGAATCTTCCCGAGGTCCTCGAACGCGAGGGCCGGGTGACGCCCCGCTCCGCAGTCTGCGGCGGTCCAAGTCGCAAAGGCGCCGCGAACGACGCTCTCGAACTCATCGGCGCCGATCTGGTTTTTGGGGGAGCCGTTGCGCTGAACCGCGAAGCTAAGACAAGAGCTTTGCCAGAACAGCAGCGCGTGCCCAACGACGCAGCCGTCCGCGTCCCGATTGCAGACTTCGCCACGGCTGGGGTCACAAGCGGCCGCTGGACAGTAGGCATGTGCAGTCGCGTCCGCGAAGACCAACGCAATGAGGGTCAGGCTGCTTACACCGATGCGCCGACAACAGTCGCGCGTTTTGACTCTCCATGTCCGCTGCGTCGAGATCACGTGCAGGTCACCGTCAGACTGTGCGTGGTGACGCAACCACGGCTGTCGAAAACCCACAGCGTAATCGTGTGCGCTCCCGGGAACGCGCAGACGAAGGTCGCGCGCTTGGAGTTTGCCGCGTGGGTCAGCACACCGCCGCTGCCGGTCCAGTCATAGAAGATGCGATCGCCGTTTGGGTCCGAGGCTCGTGCGGACAGCAGAACCTCGCCGCCGACGGGGGATTGCGACGGAAAGATCGTAGCTTCTTCGAGCACGGGGCAGGCGTTGGTGTCGACCGCGAACGACACCAACGAGCCGACGCAGTTCGACGGACAATTGTCGCCGTCCTCGCGATTGCCGTCGTCGCAGGTTTCCCCGGGATCGACTCTGCCGTTGCCACACAGCTGGTCGTGGGCTCCGTAGCCGCTGCCGCACGCAGGAAAGACCAGCACGGCGAGCGTGGCCAACCAGCACAGAGATCGCGGATGCATGAGCTTGCCTCGGAGCCTCGCGCACTCTACTTACTCTCGCGCATCCGCCCCGTCTACGGCGCCGCTCTTCTGCGCGCGTCGACGTCCACCACGACGAGTTAGACAAAGGCGCAGCGCGTTGCGGTCGCCACGCAGCCGTCAATCAGCTGGGGGTGCACCGTCTTCAAAAGCGCACCAGTTTGGTCAGATGTTGTCACGAGTGTGTGACGCGCCCGCTTGCTATAAGCGCCGCGTCATGTTCGGAAGGTCGTTGAGGCCGGGCTCGTTGAGCGCCTGGGGAGCGATCGCTCTCTTCGGGTGC
This sequence comes from Sorangium sp., assembly GCA_019695485.1. Classification (GTDB taxonomy): domain Bacteria; phylum Myxococcota_A; class Polyangia; order Polyangiales; family Polyangiaceae; genus PMG-095. The sequence goes on along the minus strand of JAEUAF010000382.1, from coordinate 3,186 downwards.
GCGCTCGACGAACGCCCGCTAAATGCGGTCGATTCGCTGTGCACCGCGAGCGGCGACTGCTCGAGTCAGGGAGGCGGTGGTCTGAGCGGGGCTGCTGGGCGCTCCGCCGCTGGCCGGGGTGGTGTGGGTGGCATCGCTGGCGCCGCCGCTCAGGGCGGCGCGCATGCGGGGGGCAGCGACACGACGCACGCAGGCAGCGCGGGCGACGGGGCGGGCGGAATCCTCGTAGGTCCGAACGTAACCTGCCCCGATTTGAACCAGAACGCGGTCGCCGATTGTCTCGAATCGTTGGCCCAAAATCCGAGTTTCGACAAGGACGTCAAGGGTTGGGCGCCAGAAGCGAACGGCGCGATTTATTGGGACGCGCTCGACGGGCAGGGCAGCAACAAATCCGGCACCATGCGCGTCGAAAACCGAGCGCCCACGCCGAGCGATGGCATCGTTTATTCGGGCGCGACCGAATGCGTGCCGATCGAGGCCAATCACGCCTACGATATCTATGTGCAGATGTATAGCCGCGGCCCAATCATTACGGGCTACGGGTCCGTGCTTGGTCGCATCTTCGCGAGTCCGGATTGTTCCGGCTCGGCGCTGCTCGTGAAGACCTCTGAGCTTCAGGCGACGGTGGATCAGTGGTTGACTCTGCTCGCCACCGTGCCCGCTACCACCGGAGCCCAATCCTTATTGGTGGAGCTCAGCGTCGGCAAACTCTCGACCTCGTCCGGCAACGTGAACTTGGTGTTCGACAACGTGCTCGTGCGCTGATCGCCGTCCGGCACGCCCCCCGAACTGGAGTGCTTCGCGCGCGTGAAACGCGGCTCGGGTGAAGTCTTGCTTGTGCAGGCTAGAAGAACACGTGACCCTGGATTAGCAAGGTCAGGCTGTCCGTGGCGCCCTGCGTCGAGCCGAGCCGCTGGTAGATCGAGTCGACGCGCAGATCGGCGTGGGGCGCGAAAAACCAGGCCGTGGAAAGCCAAGCTCCGAGCGAAACGGGTGGCGTGTCGAGCCCGACGTTACTGGCTTCGCCGGTGGCGATGAGGTGCAGCCCTTGGGTTAGTTCGAGGTCTGCCTGCAGAAACCCGACCAGCCCTTGCGTGCGCTTGGCGTAGCGCGGGGACTCGAGTGCATAGTCCCATTCCGAAAGCAGCACGAGCGGCTCCCAGGGTGTCGCGTAGCGCCCGAAAATGCCGTGTGCTTGGCGAAAGGTTTGCTTGTTGGTGATCGGATCGAGGGCGCGGTAAGTGATTAGACTACTCGCCCCGACGGTCCACTTCGGGCTGAGGTAGCCCTCGACGTAGCCGCTGTAGCCGCGCTCGCGAAAGTTGTCTGGCCGGAGTTCGAAGTTCCCCAGGACCGCCATTAGTTCGGCGCGCAGCTTATCACCCTGATAGATTGCCGAGAGCCCGTACTGTTGTTGATCGTTGATGTTGCTGCGGGTGCGCGCGCGCACCCATAAAGTGTGCTCGTAGACACGCAACCCGAACGGCAGATTCATGCGGCCGCCTCTCAGCATGACGGCGCCGTCCTGCAACGAGTAGCCGAGCCAGTGCTGGCGCGACACCAGGTTCTTCGACGGTGCGCGGGTGAGTGATGCAGCAAGCGCGCCCTCGTCGGCGTAGCCGAGACTGCCCAAGGCCGTGAAGTTGCCGATGCGGGCGGCGGCGCTGAAGTCTGCCTGCATCCAGATCCCCCGCGAAATGACTGGAACTTGCGGCACTTTTTGCTCCAGGTGCAGGTAACGAATGTCACCCTGGAGCATGATGGTCTCGGACATCGGCAGGACGCCCCACAGAAAGCCAGCGCTCCGCGCGGTCTCGCCGCCGGGCTCAGCTTCACCTGGAAAACGCATGCGCACGAATTCGTCCGCGACAGCTCGTCCGTAAGGAGCGAGCAAGCCAGACCCGGAGGGGTCGACGTGGCACGGAGTGCACTGCGTATAACCGTGACGCACCATCCATGTGAACGCGTGCGCGTCGCGGCTGCCAAGACCCAACGTGAGGAACGCGGCCAGCGCGAGCAAGACGTGCAGCGCTCGGCGAGAGCGCAATGACGATCGCGCGCAGGCCGCCGCAAAGTGAATCCAGGCCGACATCGAGTGGCCGCATACCGCGTGCGGCAGGCGCCGCTCTGCAACAAGTTCCGGGCGATTCGTCGACGCGACGCGCTCGTTTGGATGGCTGTTTCGCGCGCAAATCGGCTGGAAAACCGGGCGCTTTGCGCGTCCGCACTCCGGAAACGAGACGCGTTCTCCGGAAATCGGAATCGAGGCGCGTCCCCAGCAACGCGCACGGATTTCAAGAGCTGCAAGAAGGCGTGAAGTAACAGCAGCTTGCGCGAAACCACGCGGGCCGACTCAGGTTGGCGCGGTACTTGTAAAGGGGGGCCGCGCACGGGCAGTGAACACTCAAGTCGCCCTGTGTAGATGCGATTCGCATTTTTTAGGAGGACTGATATGAAGGCAATTATTGGGAAACTGTCGCTGCTCGCGCTCGCCGCGGGGCTCGCGGGTGGGACGATCGTCGTTGGCTGTTCGAGCAACTCTGACAAGACGCAGACGGCCAAGAATGAAGGCTCGATCGGCTTCAATCTCGACGTCGGTGGCGGCGCGACCATCAGCACGATGCACGTGCAGGTGTACGGGAACGGCCTCGGCGCCAAGGGCGCTGCGACGAACGTGGTGAAGAACATCCCCGTCGGCGGCCTCTCGGGCAACTCGACGGCGTTCACCCTCGTCCTCCCGGCCGGCTCGAACTACCAGGTCGAGGTCAGCTCGCCCGACAACGCGACCTGCAGCGGCACGGGCGTCTTCACCGTCAACGCGGGCGCGTCGGCCACGGTCGCTGTGACGATGACCTGCACGCCCACGGACACCACGGGCAGCGAGACGGTCAACGTGACCGGCGGCGCTAACTGCAGTGCCAGCATCACCTCCGCGTTCGTGGGTCCGAACGCCCAGGTTGTGGGCCAGCAGATCATCCTCGACGCGACGGCGAGCGCTGGCTCGACGATCACCCCCGGCTGGACGACCACGGGTGGCGGCACGGTTCCGGGCAACGTCGCCTCGACCGCGTTCACCTGCAGCACGGTCGCCAGCAACCCCACGCTGACCTTCACGGTCACGGGCACGACGGCGACCGGCGCGTCCTGCACGGCGAGCAAGACGTTTGCGGTCAGCTGTATCAATGG
>JAEUAF010000327.1 GCA_019695485.1 Sorangium sp. | reverse complement strand
GTTCGGACTGAGCGCGGCGGGCTCAATAATTCGCGGTCGGCAGCGAGCAGCGGGTGAGCGGCCGTGGCGACGGCGTCCTTGCACTGTTCGAAGAACTCGGCAACGACGACCTCTTGAGCGCGCGCGTCCGCTCGCGCGCGCGGGAGGGGACAGGGTTGAACCGCGGCCTCGGCTCACGGCAACTGCCGGGTCGGCCAAGCTCGCAGTGAATCCCCCGGCGGACCTTGGCGGGGGCAAGCGTGCCTCGCCTTTTTGCGCGCTCGGGGCAAATTGTCTCAGCCGTTCGAGCGCCCGAAGCCAGAGTTTCTCGAAGATTTGCGAGATTTGAGGGGACGGTCCCCGTTTTGCTTAGGCAGACGCGACCGCCGGGTGCGCTCGCGTTGCGTGGCTCCGGCGTTCGTCAATTCGAGCGTGGAGAATGAATATGCAAACGGTGTGGAATAGTTGGGCGCTTTCGGCCGCATTGGCAGCGGCGACACTGCTCGGTCCCAAAGCGGCGCGCGCAGAGGCCCCGCTCACGCTCCCGCCCTCGGATACGCGGGGCAAGCAATCCTCGCCCCCGGCGCCAGTCGATGGTGTGACGCCAAAGCTCGCAGGACTCAACATGCTCGCTGGTGTAGCGTTCGTGGACCTCGGGCCGCTGAACGACCGACTCGCGAGCGCGAACTACGGCGCGAAGCTGCCGCTCACCTTTCCGATCCTCGGTGGTCAGGGTTTCGGATTGTTCAGCCGATTTCTACTCGGCGGCTCCGGCACGGCATTCTTATCGCGCAGCGTGAGCGCGTCCGCCAACCGCGAAGTTTCGGCGAGCGGCGCCTGGGGCACGTTCGACTTCGGCTATCAGTTACTGCGCATCAATGGTTTCTTGCTCGCGCCGGTGCTGTCGCTCGGTGGCTACGGAATGGCAGTCAATATTGCCTCGAAATCGCAAGCCTCGTTCACCGAAGCGCTCGATAGTCCGACCCGAGCCACGACCTTGACCAACAAAGGAGTGCTTGGGGGTCTTTCGGTGATGGCGAACTTGGTCGCGCTCGGGCGCCAATCGCATCAAGCGCGGAGCGCGCGCGCGGGCTTCAGCGTGGGCTTGCGCCTCGGCGTGTTGTACGGGATTCCGTACCGCAAATGGCAGGCCGATGGCACGACCGCTGCTGACGGGCCAAGCTTCGGGCTGCGCGGCGGCTATGCGGCGCTGACCATCGGCGCGGGCAATTGGTAGCTGCGCGACGCCGCGAATCTCATCCCGTTCTCATCGCGTAATCATGCGGAAGGTAGGCGGCTCTGGCACTTATGGCTTCCCGCAAGGAGAAAAGCCAATGTCTCAGCATACGCACCTTCAAATCGAATTCGAGTTTACCTGCAGCCTGGATGAATATCAGAAGTTGGTCGGGCACGCGGCACCGGCCATCGCGGGCGTTCCGGGGCTCGTTTCCAAGCTCTGGATCGTCGACCGAGATCGGCGACGCGCTGGCGGCGCCTACCTCTTTTCGGATCGCGCCGCCGCGACTGCGTACCTCGAAGGGCCGATCATCGCCGGGCTCACTAAGAACCCGGCGTTTCGGCAGGTCAGCGTGCGCCTGTTCGACGTTCTTTCGGCGCCGAGCGAGCTCACGCGCGGGCTTCAAGGGCGCGCCTCGTAAACCAGGTTGAACGGCGTCTCCGCAGCTCGGCGAAAGCGGCTGAAGCCTGCGGAGACGCTCACCTCACGGATCCGCGCCTCCCCGGCTTGAGCGCCGAGGCAGAGTCCCACCTCCTGAGATCGGGAGCAGGGCGTGCATAGCAGCGTCGAGCCCGAATAGTAGACCCGACCGACGGGATTCAGGTTGTCGGCCAGGTCGTCGTTGGCGAATGGTTCGACGATCATGAAATGCCCGTCTCGGTTCAACGAGCCGAGAACGTGCCGAGCGGCTCCGACGGGATCGCCCATGTCGTGCAGGCAATCGAAGACGGTCACGAGGTCGTACCCGCTGCCGGGATAGTCCTTTGCGCGTGCCACTTCTAAGCGGACTCTGTCGGCGACGCCCGCCTTCTGCGCAGCAGCACGAGCCGCTTGAATCGAACCTTCGTGGTAGTCGAAGCCGACGACACGCGAGTTCGGGTAAGCCTTCGCCATGAGGATGCTGGACGCGCCGTGGCCGCAGCCGACGTCCGCAATCTGGGCCCCAGCATGGAGCTTCGATTCGGCGCCCTGGAGCGCCGGGATCCACGCGCTCACGAGATTCGCGGCGTAGGCGGGACGGAAGAACTTTTCGCAACCTTCGAAGACACCGACGTGATGTTCGTGCCATCCGATGCCTGCGCCCGTTCTGAAAGCGTCCGTGAGCCGTTCGACGGCCGCGAGAGCCCCGGTAGCCAACACGAAAGCGCCCGGAATGAAGGCGGGACTCTCTTCGATGGCGAGCGCGAACGCCTGCTCCGTAGTCAGGCCATACTTCTGCGATTTTCGATCGTACTGGACGTAGCCGCCGGCCGCTTGCGAGCTCAGCCACTCGCGCACGTAGCGTTCGTCGGTTTGCGTCTTTTCCGAAAGCTCTGTTGCAGTCAATGGCTCGGGAGCCAGGGCCTTGTACAGGCCGAGCTTGTCACCGATGACGACCATGCCGGCGTGGAGGGCCGCGCCGAGGTCGCTCACGAACATGCCTAGGAACTCATTTAGCTTAGTGGCATCGGGCATCATGATCGCTTCTCCTATTTCGGGATTGCCGTGTTCAGACGGTCGACATGAAATAGCGAGCGACGGCCAACACCGCATGAGCCGCGCATGAAGAACGCATGAAAACGTCCGCTTTCTGCGCGACGCACGCGTGCTGCCAGCGCTGTTCGAGCGAGCGCGAAGGCCAGGTGGTTCGGAGGCGGCGGGGCGCGAAGTGGCCGACAGGTGCGAGGCGGGCGTCGGAGTGTGTCAGCCCCGGCAGGGTTTTCGCTCAACTCGGGGGCTCACGCCGGCCATCTGAAGGCCGCTGGCGTCGCCTGGCCCGAACTCAGCGCGACCACCGAGGCGCGCCGCCCGATCCGCGTTCATGACCTCCGCGCTACGTTCGTCACGCTCGCCTTGGCGAACGGGCGCAGCGAGGCATGGGTGGCCGACCGCACTGGGCACCGCTCGAGCGTGATGATCAACCGCTACCGAAGGCAGGCGCGCCAGGCTCAGGAGCTCGGCTTCGGTCCGCTTGCGCCGCTCGACGTCGCCATTCCGGAGATCGCGCAACGGAACGCGTTGGCCCAGCCTGAGCGGTCGAGCGCGTCGGGGGTGGGCCACAGTGCCGGCCCGCGAATTCCTCCCCTTGAGAAATCGAGCCTAGTTGATGCTGTGGGCCATGACAGACTTGAACTGTCAGCCAACGGATTAAGAGTCCGCTGCTCTACCAATTGAGCTAATGGCCCGGGAGCGGGTAAACCCGCTAAGGAAAAGGGGACGCCGCAGTACCTCGGAGCCTTGGGTTCGTCAAGGAAAGAGAGCCGCGGCGCCACTCGATCGTGTGGTTCGTGCTTTGGGGCGCAGGAGCCGACCGTCCGACCAGCACGACGTGGGCGGGCGACGTTTACTGCTCTACGGTGCACTCGCCAATGCCCACGGGGTCGCGCAGGAAGTGGACGCAGTCGCCTTCGCCGCTCGGGCAGCCTGGCTGGCCGCAGACCTCCGCGCGGCACAGTCGACGGCAATGGGCATGCCCTGGGACGGGGTCGTCCACGCAGGTGAAGCCTTGGGCGCAGCGGGCGCTGGCGAGGGAGCACTCGTCCCCAAGTTTCAGGCTGCTCACGGGCATGCAGGCGACCGCGCCCGTGGGATCAGCGATTTTGCACTCCCGCGCCGGGGGATCGGGATCGTCCTTGCATGCGTTGGGGTCGAACGGGTCGCAATTGTTCACCGGCACGCAGAGGTCGAGCGGGTGCTCGCGGTTTCCGTTCGGGAATGCGACCTCGAACTGGCGAATGCAGCTTTCTCCCGGCCCGCAGGCGCTCCAGTCCCCCGCGCAGCACTGTTGGAAGCAGCGGCGGATGCTCGGCGTCACTTCGTTGTCCGGGCTTGGGAGCGTCGTGACGCACAGGACGCCTCGCGCGCAGTCAGCCGACGTTCCGCAATGGTCTCCGCTTTTTCCTGCACCAAAGGCTCGCACCCCGCGCTGACCGTCGTCGAGCCGGCCGGAAAGAGCGGGCGGCAGCTCAGCGTGGGGTCGCAGCCTTCCTGCGTTTGGTAGTTGCAGCTGTTTCCTGCGCAGGCCGTGGCCCCATCTGGGGCATGCGGGATCGGAGGCTGGGCGCGCTGAAGAATCTTGCCGCACGCCGCCTGGCCGCCACCTCCTGCGGTGCCCCCCGTCGCGGAGTCCGGGGTGCCGCAAGCCGGCGCAAGCAGCCCGGAAAATGCCAGAGAAGCAAGCAGTGACGCGCCGAGGCGCGAAGGTTTGGACATCGGCCTTTGGGTGCTGCTGCTACGTTCGGGATTCAGCCCGGCGCTCTGGCTGTAAGTCGCTCTGCTGCCATGTCTGTGTGGGGCGTTGGCAAAAGAGAGGCGCGTTCGGGACAATCGCGAACAGGGCTTGAGGGTGGAGGCGTCGGGATCTAGCTTGCCCAGTCAGTTGAAACGCTTTCGCTGTGTGTCGGCCGCCATCATCGGAATTTGTTGTTTCGCATGTCAGTCGACGCGTGACTCCGAACCGAGTGGTCGCTCTGCGGCGGCGGTGCTGCGCCCGGAGCCCGAGCGTCCAACAACCAAGCCCTGCGAGCCCTTCGGCCCGAGCGATCCCGCCGAGCCGGTTCGCTTCGCGGTGGTCGGCGACTACGGTGCTGCCGGACCCGCCGAGGCGCGCGTTGCCGCGCTGGTGAAGGGCTGGAAACCAGACTTCATCCTCACCGCTGGCGACAACAACTATCCGAGTGGTTCCGCAGAGACGATCGACGCCAATATCGGGCAGTACTTTCGTCAGTTTATCTGTCCTTACAAAGGCAGATACGGCGCGGGTTCGAGCAGCAACCGTTTCTTCCCCGTGCTCGGTAACCACGACTGGTACACCGAGGGGGCAACACCCTACCTCGACTATTTCGAGCTGCCCGGCAATGAGCGTTACTACGACGTGAGCTGGGGCCCTGTGCAGATTTTCGCGCTCGATAGCGATCCCCATGAGCCCGATGGCGTTACAGCCCAGTCTGCACAGGGGCAGTGGCTCAAGAAGGCGCTCGGCGCCTCGAAGGCGCGTTGGAAGATCGTAGCCATGCATCACGCGCCCTATTCGTCGGGGCCGCACTCATCCACGGTGTACATGCAATGGCCGTATAAACAGTGGGGCGCGGATCTGATCGTGGCTGGGCACGATCACACGTACGAGCGTTTCGAGATCGATGGCCTGCCTTACGTCGTGAGCGGACTCGGGGGCGCCAGCATCTACCCGGTGTCTCAGGCCGCTCCCGGTAGCCAGATTCTCTACAATTCGGATTACGGTGCGGGTCTGGTTGAAGCGACTGCGAGCGAGCTATCGTTCCGCTTTTTTGGCGCGAACGGTGCCGGGCTCGACGAATTGCGGTTGCCGCGCGTGGCTCCTGCGGTTCCGGCGAGTAGCGCGAAGGGCGCCATTCGCCAGTCGGGATCTGCTCGGGCCGAGCTTCACGCTCGTCCCTGAACCAGCCGGGGCGCGCTCGGGGCGAGCTTGCGCGCTCGAGCCGTGGCGAGGGCTCGAGCGTAGCTCTGCGCTGGACGCGCGTTGTGCGAGGCCTCCGTTTGAACGCTGATCGGCGGCTCGCGCCTTTGACAGCGAAAACTTCCGACGAGCGCTGAGCTCCGCTTTCCAGTGCGCTGCGTCGGCAGCATCGAATTCGTCGACAGTGAATCCCAATCCTGATCTTCAGGTGCGGTTCCGGGCATCCCGTAAGCTGCACGAGAAGGTTGCGTGTGGTGGCTTTCAGGAAACTTTGACGAACACCACACTTCGAGCGTTGTTTGACGGCGTGGAACTCGGGAGTTCACGTTCGGCTGCGAAATTTGCTCGCAAAGCGCAACAGCTCCTCTCGCTTCGGACTTCGAATGTGCGCCGCTGAAGTTTGTGTCGGTCTGGTGAATTTTCTGGTGCGAAGATTCGAAGTTCAGCTCATTATCGCGCCGAGGAATTAGTCATGAAGCGGGACACGGCCTTTTGGTTGAAGGGCGGCGGCGTCGCATTCCACGTCGCAACTCTCGGTGTTTTGTACTCGGCGTGCGGCCAGCCCGCCGCAGAGGGTCGCCTCTCGCTTCCCTCGTTTGGGGGTGCGAGTGCGAGTGGCGGTGCCTCAGGCGGCGGCACCGCGGCGCCAGTCGGCGGGTCCGTCAGTACGGGCACGGGTGGCAGCCAAATCACCATCACGTCGCAGCCAGTTGCGGGGCAGGCCAATATGACTTGCGGCGCGGATTCTCACGAAGCCATGCAGAAGCCGCTCGCGATGTACTTGCTGGTCGATCAGTCGAATTCGATGACCGACATGCAAGACAAATGGACTCCGGTTGCTTCGGCGCTCAAAGCGTTCGTGAGTGATCCGGTTTCGGCGGGCATCAAAGTAGCGGTCGGCTACTTCCCTTTCTCTAGCCTCGACGTCACCGTCAAGTGCACGGTGTCACAGTACGCGGCGCCCGACGTGGCGATGGGTTTACTGCCGGACAACTCTGCGGCGGTCGTGGCTTCGCTCGACGCCAAGGTGTTTCCGGTCGGCATGCGCGCGGACGAGCGGGGCTCGACTCCGACACGGCCCGCGTTCGAGGGCGCAGCGTCCTACCTGACCGGTTGGCTTCAACAGAATCCGGATCATGTCGGCGTGATGGTGTTGGCAACCGATGGCGAGCCCACTCAATGCACCACCAATCTCGCGCAAGACGTCGTGAATGCGATCGGCAAGGTCGCGATGGGCACGCCGCCGGTGCAGACGTTCGTGATTGGAATTGGTTCGGTCGGTAACCTGGCGAACTTCGCGCAAGCGGGCGGCACGGGCCACGCTCCGTTCATCGTCGACGGCACGGGTGCCAATACGCAGGCGGAGTTCCTGGCCGCGATGCAGACGATTCGTGGCGCTGCGTTGCCGTGCATCTACACGCTGCCGACCTCGGCCAATGGGCGCCCGGACCCGAACAAGGTGAACGTCGACTATGAAGCGGGTAGCGGCGCGGCGTCGGTGGGCTTAGTGCGCGTCGCGGACAAGAATGCGTGCACCGGGAGCCCGAACTCTTGGTACTACGATAATCCTTCGAACCCCACTTCGGTTGTGCTCTGTCCCGATACCTGCGCGCAGATCGGGAAGGATCAGAAGGCTCGCGTCAGTATCGCGCTCGGCTGCGACACGCGCGTGCGCTGAGCCCAGCGACCGCATACCGGGCGCGCTGGCGACCGTTGCGCACACCGTAGGTGGGGTGACGGAACCCGCGTTGCCTTGGGTGCTCGCATTTGATACGGGTGTTTGGTGGGAAATTTGGTGACGTGGGTCGTTCGCATGGCTGCGGGGGCTTCAGCGCTCTCGCTCTCTTCGTTGGTGGCGGCGCAAGCTGCGGCCCCGCGCGCCGCTTCCTCTGCGGCTTGGCCTGGCTCGCCTCCGACGGCGGCGCCTGCGTCCGCGCCTGGCTCGCCTGCGTCCGCGTCTGCGCCGGCCCCTGCTGCAGTCCCCGCGTCCGTACCCGCTGGAGCTGCGCCCGGGTCAGGGACTCCTTCAGGTACCACTGCGGCTCCGGCCACGGGAGCGCCCGCCGCGCCCGCTCCTGGGTCACCTCCGGTAGCTGGGTCACCTCCGGTAGCAGCAACCGCGCCTGCAGC
>JAEUAF010000266.1 GCA_019695485.1 Sorangium sp. | reverse complement strand
ACCGGTGGCACGCCCGGCGGCGGCACCACGGCAAACGGTGGAACGCCCGGCACCGACGCGCTCAACTGCGTGAGCGACATGGCGCAGCCCATCGACGTGTTCACGCCCGCTGATCTCGACGTGTCGATGCCACCCGGCGATCTCAGCGACGACACGCTGGTCGTGGTACCCGACTCCGGGCGGCTCCACATCGGCATCGAGCGCAGCGATCACCAGTACCTGGTGCGCACGCTCAATGATTCGGGCAGTGGCCAGCTCACGCCGCCCATGGCCTGGACGAAAATGCCCAACGACGGGCATCACTTTTCGCGGGGTCGGTTGCGGGCTGGTCGCTTAGAGCTTTACGGCCAGGTGCAAGATTCGCTGGCGGTGCTGCAGATCCCGCTCGGCTCGCAGGGCATCGCGCCAGGCCCGCAGAATAACGCCGTCGTCGAGACGCTACTCGGGCAGAAGCCCTGCGCGATGAATGCGTTTCCCGCATCGTTCGCCGTCTCGTTCCACGCGAGCGACTTCAGCTTTGCCGTCACCTGTGAGGACCAAGTCGCTAGCAAGCGTGTGCTCGTGCTGTACGAGAGCAACGGCGACCAACTGACGCCGATCGCCGCGGGCGACATCAACGACCCGATGCTGCGCGTTCAGGGCTATGTCTACGTGCCCGGCGCACCTTTGATTCAGGTCGGCGACGGCGGCGCAGCAACGCTCCGCCTCGGCGTGGTGGAAGGGGGCATGCCGAAGCCGCCGTTCTCACTCGACCTCGGCAGCGGGCTCTCCGCCTTGTTCGGCATCACCGAGACTCAAAGCCAAACCGGCGCCCAGATCTTGGTCGCGGCGCTCACGAATCCCGGACTCGTCCCAGCCACCATGTATTGGGGTGCATTCACGCCCGATCAGTACGCGGACCTGGCGACGGTGAATCCGCCGGGCTTCATCGCGGAGGGCGTGTTCAAAACCGTCGCCGAGGTCGGAGAGCCCGGCCGTCCGCAATCGGGCGACTATGGCACTTGGCTGGTCGGTCACAGCAAGAACGATCCCGGCAGCAGCCTGCCGATGCCGAGCGTGCTCCGAGGCACCTGGATTGGGCCGCAGGGCGCGCGGCTCGTGTTTGCGGATACGATGCACGTGGCGCCTGGCGCAGAGATCATCCGCCGTGGCTACGGAGTTCGCGTCGGGCTAGCTTCGACGTTCCTGGTCTGGCTCGAAAACGTGCCGGACCCGAACGATGTCGTCGATCCGAACACGCCGAAGAATCACCGCGTGCGAGCGCAGCGCTTCATCTGCACCGGGCAGTAGCCGGGTCAGTTGAAGCGCTTGGCGATGGCGTCGACGACCTGCCCGAAGTCCGCCGGCAAATAGACTGCCGGGTTCGCTTGCTGGCCGCTCACTCCTTCGATCTGGCGGTCGTGGTAGCGCACCTTGAACTCGGTGAATTTGAGTCCGGCCGCCGTCGACACGCAAACCACGCGATCGCTCGCTTGAATGACTTTGCGTTGCACGAGCTTTTCGAGCACGGCGAGTCCGACGGCTGTGTGCGGGCAGGTGTACATGCCGGTGCGATCGGCGCGGGCCGCCGCTTCACACAGCTCTTCCTCACTTGCTTGCTCGACGAGGCCGTTCATGGCCTCGAGCGCTTGGATGGCGCGCGGAGCGCTCACCGGGTTCCCAATTTGGATCGCCGTCGCCAAGGTGGGCTTGGCTTGGATCGGCGCGACGTCGCGCTTGCCGGCGGTCCACGCACGATAGAGCGGGTTCGCGTTTTCGGCCTGAGCCACGACCAGCCGCGGGAAGCGGGCGATCACGCCGAGCTCGCGCAGCATCTTGAAGCCCGCATAGAGCGCCGAGGCGTTACCCAAGTTGCCGCTCGGCAAGATCACCCAGTCGGGCACCTGCCAGTCGAACTGCTGCACAATCTCCATGGCCACGGTCTTTTGACCCTCGAGGCGCAGCGGGTTCATCGAATTGGCGAGGTAAACCATGCCTTCCTCGGCCAAGCGCTGCACGATTTCCATGCAGCCGTCGAAGTCGGTGTCGAGGCCCAGCACCAACGCGCCGTGTGCCAGCGGCTGCACGAGCTGGGCCGTCGAGATCTTTCCGCGCGGCAAGAGCACGACCACGGGCAGCCCTGCCGCAGCGCCGTAGGCCGCGAGCGACGCGCTGGTGTCACCCGTCGAGGCGCAAGCGATGGCCTTCACTTTGAGCCCCTCGCGAATCGCCATGCGAACGACGCTGACCAGCACCGTCATCCCGAGATCTTTGAAAGACCCGGAATGGCTGTTGCCGCACAGCTTGACCCACAGCTCACTCAGGCCGAGCTTCTGTCCGTAGCGATCCGCCCAGAACAGATTGGTGCCCCCCTCGTACATCGACACGATGCAGTCGTCGGGCATCTGCGGCATCACCCACTCCCGCTTGCCCCACACGCCGGAGCCATAGGGCCACGTGTTCTGGCGATAGCGCTCGTCGAACAAGCGCATCCAGGAAGCGCCACTTCTGTGCTTGAGAGCCTCCACATCGTGGACGACTTGCAAGAGCCCTCCGCAGGTTGGGCAGCGATAAATGGGACGAGTCACCGGCCAGGAACCGGAGCAACCCGCGAAGCATCGAAACTCGGCAACGTGCGACACGGCCCCGACTATAGCCGATGCTCGAAAAGGTGCTCTCGCCGCGCTCCGCCAGCCCAGAATCGGCCCGATAACCGCACAAATGCTCGAAAAGGCGCCGGGGCTCGAGCTTTCGGCTGCCCGCGTCGGCCTCGCGGCAACCCCGCCCCAGCTGACTCGCTGTCCGGGCCAGCACCATTTCGACAAAGCCGGGACAGGGTGACCGGCCGAGCTATGCTGCGCGCCGCCGATGCCCTGGGTCCTACTGCTCGACACGCCCACGTTCGATCCGACTCGCTCCGTGGCGGGGCTGCCGCTCGCGCTGCGACTGTCGCTCGATGCGCAGGCCGGAGGGGCGGCGGGCATCGTCGTGTCGAGCGCTGACCGCGCGCGCCAGGTGTTGAACGATCCGCGCCTCAAGCTGCCGCTGCTCGAACAGGCGCCGGCCACGGCCCGTCGCGTACGCATCCCGGCAAACTTCGTGGTCTATCG
>JAEUAF010000018.1 GCA_019695485.1 Sorangium sp. | reverse complement strand
GCCGCCGTCGCGCGTGCAGGTCGCCCCGCAGATCGCGAATAGCTTCTCCTCTGCGAGTGGCGCGGCGCTACCGAGCAAACGTAGGTTCTTCAAATTGCCGGCAGGACAGTCCCTGACCAGCGCTGGTGACCCAAACCCGTTCGCGGGATCCACATAGCACCAACCGCTCACGGACTGCACCGTGGCGGGGTCGACTGGCGCCTCCGAGAGGTCGTTTTGACAGGCCTTGAGCGCGCCAGCGCTGGTTTGTGGGATCTCACAGCCGCAAAATGTCGCGCAGTCGACGCCGGTCGCGCCGCCGCAACTGCCGCGCTGGGCAAGCTCTACGCGAAGGGCGCGCTGGTCCTCGTCGCTGAGCGGTCGACGCCCGGCTCCGCCGCAGCTGCAGCTGCCATCACTGCGCTCGAGCGACACCAAGCGACAATCCACACTGCCGAACGCGCTCGAGCCCGGATCGGTGTCGAACTCGGCGTTGAGGCTGGCGCAGTGCATGCGCTTGACGAGACCGGAGAGCGCGGGGCGGTAGCCGAACTCGAAGTCCTGCGTGCCGCCCACCAAGGATTTGGGACAAATCGACGCCACCACGGCGCTGCCCCCGTGCTGCCGCAGTACGGCGAGCTCACGCAGCCCTGGGTAGGCCTTCGCGAAGAACTGAATGCGTCCACCGGGGCCGCCGGTCGGGGGCTGACAGACTGGGTCGCTCGGCGTCGTCGGGTCGTCCGGGCAGTCGCAGTGCGCGCCCGTCGTCTGCGTGCAGTCTTTGGCGACGCTGAGCGGGAACGTGCATGCGTACTGCAACGAGAAACCCACGGTATCGCGCTCGTGGCCGTTGATCGGACTCTCGAGCGGATTTTGCGAATCGGCCGCCGCTATCGGCGCGAGAATCACGGGGTTTACGCCAGTGCGAGGCGTCGGTGACTCGCGCATGTACGGGTCGAGCGGCTCGACTCCGAGCAGCGGGTCCCCCAAAATCACTTGCCAGCGATTCACGCCGAGCTTCGGGTCGACCTGTTCGAGTTCGCTTGCGCTCAAGTACTCGAGGTGCGCCGGGTCATTCAGCGTGGCGGGCGTTGCGATATCCTGCCAGGGCACGCCCAAAATTCCCGCCAAGAGCACCTGCGACGGATCGCGCTCGAATGCTGGCTCGGACGTCAGATTCGAGAAGATCGGGTTGGGAACGGGCTTCCCAGTTTCCTTTTCGGTGCAGGCGGGCGCGGGTCGATTCAAGCGCTGTGCACTCGTGCGCGCCATCTCACATGTGCAATCGGCGTCGCGATAGATGGAGTCCGGGCACAGCGTTCGGCTGCGCAGCCCGACCGCGTAGCGCGCGGTTGGCATCAATAGGTCGACGCCGAAGCGCTGCTTTTGGTGAAAGCAGCGCAAATCGAGGCGGTCGGCCTCGCGAGGCAAGCTCGCCATCGCCTGGCAGGTCGGCTCGTTAGCGAGCGGCAAACAGCCACTCGGCGGCGTGACCTCCGACAGCGCGCAGGAGCGACAGCAGGGGCTGTTCGGATCGGTGGCACACACGCCAACCGACGGGGGCATATGAAACTCTTGACCGCCAAACGAGCTCTTCCCGACCAACCAGCCCTGGCCGTTCGTGATCAGCGAGCAATCGTTCTCGTCCGTCAGCATCACCACCGCGAGCAGCGAGTCCGGCCGCAAGAAGCTCTTGCGCTGGGCGAGCAGCGCGTCGTCGCGACCCGCGACCACAGAGAGACTGCCGCTCACGCTGATCGAGAGCGGTGGGTTCGGATCGACCAAGAAGCGATACCAAGACTCCAACGTCTGCTCGAAACCGCAGCCTGACTCTCCCGCCAGACCCACGAGATTGCGAAAGGTGGTGTCCAGCCGATCGATATCGGATTCCCCCGGAGGCACCTTCTCTTGATGCGGATCCCACGCCAAAAAGCCGCTATTGTCATAGGTGGGAACTTGCACGGCGCGGTCGAGTAGACCGAGCAAATGCGCCTGATCATCCTCAGGCTGGTGACCGGGACCGGTGGAGCAAGCGTCACTGTCGTCGCCGCCCGCCGTTCCGAGACTCGTCGTGATCACGCCGATGTGCAAGTCCGTGAGTGGCGCGAACTCGCGCCGATAGCCAGGCGGGCAACTCGCCGCATCGGATGCCACCTGCGTCTCGACCTCGGGATTGTTGATGTCGACGCAGAACGGGTTAGCCAGCCGTCGCACGAGCGAGGGCACGGCGTCGCTCAGCAGCTTTTGCTTGTCTGCCATCGAACCGGAATTGTCGACGACGAACAGAAGATCCATCTGCTCGACAGGGCCGAGCCGAACGCCCTGCACGTCGAGCCCAGGGCACGGAGGCGGGACATCGGTCTTCGTAGTGGTACCTGGCGGAAGCTCGGTGCGAGCCCCGCAGCTCACCAACACGGCAACGAAGAGCCCTGCCCATATCCAAGCAAACACGAAGCTTGGCCCCGCTTTGCAACCTCGATCGACCCGGCTTCGAATGAACCCCATGTGAAGTCTTTGGCGAAGAGCGCAAGGAGCGTGCCACATGAAGGTCCACGCGACCACGTCATTCCACGCCGGCAACGCACCCTGGTTCCCCTGCTTTGTATCACGAACGCCACGAATACCGCGCCCGGCAGGCGGAACTCCGGGTGTAAGATCCTTCTGCCATGCTTCGCGTTTTCAACCGCAGTCAGATGCGTGAGTTCGATCGCTTGGCAAGCTCGCTCATCGGGCTGCCGAGCAGTGTGCTCATGGAAAATGCCGGTCGCGGCGCGACGCAGGTCATCATTGAGGAAGCCAGGCCAGGCAGAGGCCCTGAAGGGCTCGTTGCGGTCGTGGTCTGCGGCGCCGGCAACAACGCCGGCGATGGCTACGTCGTTGCGCGACGGCTGGCCTTGCTCGGCGCACGCGTCGAAGTCTTCGCGACACACGCCGAGGATCGTCTGACCGGCGACGCTGCCCTCAATTGTCGCGCTTGGCTCGGCTCTGCAGGAAGTGTGCGCGTGGTCCAGGATCACGAGCTCGCGGATTTCGAGCGCGCGCTCAACGGCGCGGACGTCGTCGTCGACGCGCTGTTCGGCACTGGTCTCACGCGCCCCATCGACGGCCTCGCGCGCGAGCTCGTCACGCGTATCAACGCGGCTCGCTGCCGACGCGTCGCCATCGATTTGCCATCCGGCATCGACGCCGACACGGGGGGCGTGCAGGGCGTGGCCGTGCGCGCGGACGCCACCGTCACGTTCGCCGCGCACAAGCTTGGCCTGCTGACGCCGAACGGGCGCGCCTATGCGGGCAGGATTCACATCGCCGACATCGGCGTGGCGCCCGAGGCCCTCGCCCAAATTGGTGAGAGCGCGCACTTATTGGAGTCGAAAGACGTCAAAAAGCTGCTCTTGCCGCGCGGCGTCGGGACGCACAAAGCTTCGGCAGGGCGCGTGCTCGTCTTGGCTGGGGCTCCCGGCAAGCTAGGCGCGGCGTTGCTCGTGGCCGAAGGCGCGCTGCGAGCTGGCGCGGGCCTCGTCACGCTGGCAGGTGTTCCCGCCGTCGCCAGCGTGTTCGAACAACGCGTGCTCGAGGCGATGACCGCGCGCATCGATCCGGAGCGACTCGAGGAGACGCTCGGACCGCTGTTAGCGACCACCGACGTCGTGGCCATTGGCCCTGGGCTCGGCTTCGATGCCCTGGCCGAACGCATCATTCGGCGCGTCGTGCTCGAACATCCAGGGCCGGTGATCGTCGACGCCGACGCCATCAGTCATTTCAAGCACACCCCGGACGCGCTCGCCGAAAGTCGCGGCAGGCTAATCCTCACGCCGCACACAGGCGAGATGGCCCGACTGCTCGGGCTCACCTCCGCAGAGGTGGACGCCGAGCGCCTCGAAACGCTGGCCCACGCCGTAGAGAAGACCCGCGCTACGGTGCTCCTCAAAGGGCCCCACACGATGGTGGGCAGCCCCGGCAAGCTACCCGTCATCGGTTCCCTCGGCTCCACGGTGCTCGCCACGGGCGGAGCGGGTGATGTGCTTACAGGCGTGGTGGCTGCACTCGCCTGCGAGCTCGAGCCGTTCGAAGCCGCGCACGTGGGGGCCTACATTCATGCGCATGCGGGCCAAATCTGGGCGCGCGAGGTGGGAGCGGATCGCGGACTGTTGGCCCATGAAATCGCCGAGCGCGTGCCGCGAGCCATGGCCGCGCTCTAGCCGCGGCGCTGTCGAGGTGGGCAAGCCACGGGCTAGTCCCCGTGGCGAACTAGCGCCAACCGACGAAACGTTGCTTGACTGGGCGAATATCTGATCAAAAAAGATCCAACCTGGGAATATGAGTCGGCTTCGGGCGCGACTCATCGCCCAAGCAATTGAGGAGGTCTGCCGTGCGTTTCCGGATCGATTCGAAGGGGCCAGTCACGATTGGTTTTGCAGGGCTGGCAACGGCGACAGGGGCGGTAGCCCTCGCGGTCGGCTGCGCCGCCAGCTCGGATTCCGGGGGTGGCTCTGGCGGCTCCATCGGCAACTCGAACGGCGGGATGAGCACTTCCTCCGGAGGCACTAGCTCGAGTACGAACGGCGGTACGCCCTCGACCAGCGGCGGTACGACCTCGAGCAACGGCGGCGCCACGCAAGGTGGCACCACGCAGGGCGGCGCCACGCAAGGCGCTGGCGGAGCGTCCGTGAGCGGTGCCACGGGCAGCAGCGGTGCCACCGGCCAAGGTGGCGCAGCGTCGGGCAACGGCGGCGCCCAGCCCGGGGGCGGAGCCTCGAGCAGCGGTGGTGCTGCGACAGGTGGCGCGAGCGTCGGCGGAGCGACCGCCTCGGGCGGTGACAGCGCAGCGGCCGGTGCGGCCGGCGCATCCTGCGTGTTACCCACAGCAGCGCAAGCCTGCTCAGGCGCAGTTCCGAAGAAAGCCCATTTGGTGGATTTTGCCACCTACGCGACGGATGGGACCTGGGGCAAGTCGAGCTCCGGCGATCTCACTGGCGGCACGAGCAAGTTTCAAGGCAGCGGCGTCACCGCGCTCACGCTCGCCACGATGGGCACCGCCCCCACGACATTGCACGTCACAGGCACGATCACGAAAAGCTCGTATGCCGGCTTCGTGTTGTGGTTCGGGCCCTGCGTGAACGCCGCCAGCATCACCAACGAAGCCAGCATCGCAACCGGCGATCCGATCGTCACCACGCCGACCACGGGTCTGAGCGTCAGCGTCGGAGGGTCGCTGGGTGGGACTCGGCTGAAGATCCAAGCCCAGACGACCGAGGACTACCCGGTGGACACGGCGAACACCAAGGGCGCGTGCCTCTACACCGCGTGCACCACCAAATATTCCGAGTGCGCGGGCCCGACGGACACCCTGACCACCATTCCCGCCACGCCCACAGCTACGGCGTTGCCGTGGGCCAGCTTCGTGAGCGGCAAACCAGTCGCAGCCACGACGGGCAATGGTCTGCTCGGCCTCCAGTTTCAGTTCGAATGCGTTGCCGACACGGACTGCACGCTCGACGTCCAATTCGGCGGTATCGACTTCAGCACCTGATCAGCGAGACGCACGGACGGCGGAGCGTGGGCGCGCGGTCGCCACCCGACCCGCGCTTGCCCAAAGCGCGCTTGCCGACTTGGCAGACGCGGTCCGGGCGCTGCCAGTTTGACACGCCGCCGAGTCCGGCGAGCCGCGGCCCGAAGCCGCGTTTCCTCGGCGATTTCTCGACCAGAAGGCTCGTATTCACCAAAACCTGGGCGGGGAAGCGCGGCGCACGCGGGGGTCTTCGGTTTGGCACGGGCCTTGCGATAGCGGGTGTTGCCATGAACGCTCCTCTCCACGCCCCAGCACAGGATCTCGCCACACGTAAGCTCGAAGTTCAGCTCGGCCTCTGTCAGCACTTGGCAGCCCTCGAGCGGCACGCCTTGAGGCTGCTCCACAACGCCGACGCGGCGCACGACCTGGTGCAAGAAACCTGCGTGCGCGCCCTCGCCTTCGCGTGGAGCTTCGAAGCGGGGACGAACGTGCGCGCCTGGCTGCA
Organism: Sorangium sp.; assembly: GCA_019695485.1. Lineage (GTDB taxonomy): Bacteria > Myxococcota_A > Polyangia > Polyangiales > Polyangiaceae > PMG-095. Next base: position 2,180 of record JAEUAF010000018.1, on the reverse strand, counting down.
CCAAGTGTTGGACAGCGTGTTCTTGACCCAATGTCGACGACGCGGACGCGAGCGCCGTGCGTGTGACGCGCTGACGCACGATCCCTGCGCGTGGCCGAAGCAAGAGAACGGTCCGGCGATGCAGACGTTGAGCCCGTGCGTGAGCCGCGCGCTCGAGGAGTTGCCGCAGAGCTTTCGTGAAGTCGTGCGCCTGGTGGACGTCGAAGAGTGGTCGTATCGAGACGCCGCCGACGCACTCGAGGTGCCGCTCGGCACCATCATGAGCCGCTTGCACCGCGGACGGCGCTTGCTCGCATCCGTGCTCAGCGACAACGACCAGAGCGCGCGCGCCGCCTGAGCAGCGCGCGAACCGCACGCGCGACCGAGCCAGCAGACGCTGTCGTACGCTGCCGCCGGGACCTCACCCCGAGGTGTTACTTGCGACGCGCCGTGGTGCGCGCGCGAGCTGGGGGACGCGAGGGCGGCGCATCTTCCGACGGCGGCGGTGGAGACTGAGCTCCGACAACGCGGTCGTGGATGTCGGCGAGCAGATCGAGAAACAGGTGATACTGCTCCTCGATCGGGAGTGGAGCGACCGCTTGCGTCACTTGCTGACGAATGCGAGCGCGCGCGAGGGCGCTCGGCAACTCCGGCGGCGAGAACGCGCCGCTCTTACCGCGAGCCGCAGGTCGCGCCGCAACCACTTCGACGACGCGACGACGCGTGAAGCGCGAAGCATCACCCGCCGCCGGCGCCGCCGCTGGGGGCGCCGAAGACGACGGAGGCGGTGCGTCCGCACCTTCGGCCTTCTTCTCGCGGAAGATGACCTTCTTCTCGTCCGCCGGCAGCTTGCGTCGAGCGAGCTGAAAGAACACACCACCGGGGCTTCTCCGACGCGTTCCGTCGGCGAGCAACATCCCGCCACCCTTCTCGATGTCGAGCGTCTCCTTGAGTAGCGCCTGCGCGCCGTCCTCGCCGAGGACGCGAACGATTCCGGTGATCTGAAATAGCGGAATCTCTTCGACCTCTCCGAGAGTTTTCGCAATTTGGGAGACAGTGTCTTCTGCTGTTGCCATGTTTGGGTTGGGGCTGGACCACGCCCCCCGGGGCCGCGGCGATTTGAACGAGGACTCTGCCTCGGTGTTGAGCCGACTGCAACCTGCCCGCGTTCGCCCTTGCGGGCAAGCACGATCTTTCGAGAAAGCACCCGCAGAGGGAGAACCCGAAACGAAAACGGCTAACCCATTCAGCCTACGACTTCAACACTCCCCGCGGCGAGTGAAAGCATCTCGCCCTGGGACGCCCGTACGAGCAAGCGGCCGTCGTCATCGACGCCTGCCGCCACACCAACGACACCGTCGACGCGCACCTGCCGGCCGGCGAGCGCGTCGTATTGCGAAAGTTCCTTCGCAATCGCGACCACCCCTTCCGAGCGCAAAATGCCGAGGCGCCGCTCGAGTCCGACCAACACTTCGACCAAGAGCGCCTCACGAGAAACCTCAGCGCCTGACAGTGCGAGTGAAGTTGCCACACCGCTGAGCTCCGGTGGAAACACGCGACCTGACACATTCACACCAAAGCCGACGACCGCGCCAAGCACGACTCCACCCTGCAAGTGGCTCTCGCAAAGGACACCTGCGACCTTGCGTCCGTCGATCCAAACATCGTTGGGCCATTTTACTTGGACCGGATGGCGCTCGCCCGCGGCAGTGAGTGCCTCGCCCACGGCCCGGCGCACCGAGAGACCGACCACTAACGCCAGCGTTCCCAAGACTTCCACCGGCAGCGAGACCCGCAATACGACGGAACAGAGCAGGCTCTCGGCCGGCGCCGCAAACCAAGTGCGTCCTCGCCGACCGCGACCCGCGCTCTGCGCATCGGCCACGAAGGTCGCGCCGTGTGGGGCGCCCGCGCGCACCGCGGCCAAGGCGTCGTCGTTGGTCGAAGCGGTGAGGGCTACCGCGGTCAGCGGTGACCCCAACCCGAGCTTGCGGTCGGCGCGGCGCGCCTCGAACTCGGCGACGTCGAAGGCGGTCCGGGCGTCGGCCGGATTCAAGCCGAACCGAGCGGTTCGATGTCGAGGCCAATGTCGGCAGAAGGCGCCGAATGCGTGAGCGCGCCCACGCTCACGACCTCCACACCGAGCGTACTGAGGAACGGAATACGCTCAAGGGTGACATTCCCGGAAACTTCCAATATGG
>JAEUAF010000154.1 GCA_019695485.1 Sorangium sp. | reverse complement strand
TTCGTGTACTTGGTCACGCGAGCGAGCGCTTCGCCCACCAATGCGAGCGCATCGCGCGCCAAGAGCACCCCGTAGAATGCGCGGCGCACCGCCAAGCGCATGTCGTTGCGCTCCTTCCTCACCTCGTTCTCGCCGACCTTCACCTGTGCCTGGGCGGCGTCCCACACGTTCGTGATTTTTCCGAAGGTCCAGAGCGGAATGGTGCCGTCGACGCCCACCTGCCAGGCTACCTTCATGCTGGAAGTGATGGGCAGATCGCTCGATTCGCTGTAGAGGGCGGTGCCATGCACCTCGGGCGCGAGCGCCGCCCCCGCGGTGAACGTGAAGTCGCTGAATGGCGCCGTGAGCGCTTGCTGGTATTGGGCCTGCTTTTGCGCGAGCCGCCAGCGAGACTCATGCAGGCGTGGGTAGTTTCGCTCCGCCAGCTCGAGGCACTGCTGCAGACCGTAAACGTGGTGACGCGCGACGCGCGGAACCCGTGAGGCCTCCGGCTCATCATCCGCGTGCGCTCGGTCGGTGGTGCCGAGCAGGGTCACTAGAGCTACAAGCGCCGTTCGCGCGACACGCCGAATCTTCATCCGCCTTCGTCGCGCATTCTGACGCCGGCGCGCTTGGCTGCACGCCGGAAATTCGATCGATCGAGCCCGGCCTGCCGAGCCGCCTCGGACACGTTGCCGCCCGCCCGCTGCAATAGTGCGTTGAAATAGCTGCTTTCAAAGGCGTGCACGGCGCGGTCCTTCGCCTCGCGATAGGGCAAATCGACCAGGGGGTCGAGACTCGGCCCGCCGGTCGATGCGACATCGGCCTGCGGCTCGGTGCTGGTCATCTGCTTCTTCGCAAACGGAAGGTCCGATGGCGAAATCGTCGTGTCGCGACAGAAGACCACCGCGTGCTCGATGGCGTTCTCGAGCTCACGCACGTTGCCTTCCCAGCGTTGAGCGGAGAGCACTCGCATCGCTTCGGGAGAAATCTTACGCACCTGGCTGCTCGAACGCGCCGCATACTTCTGAAGAAAGTGATAGGCGAGCAGCGGAATGTCCTCACGACGCTCGCGCAAAGGAGGCAGCGAAATCGGCACGACGTTCAGGCGATAGTACAGATCTTCGCGAAACTTCCCGGCCGCGATGCGCCCCTTCAACTCGACGTTGGTCGCGGCAATCACGCGCACGTCGACGATACGCGTTTCGTTCGAACCCACGCGCTTCACCTCGCCTTCTTGCAAGGCGCGCAGCAGTTTGACTTGCGCGAGCGGTGGCAGGTCGCCGACTTCGTCCAAAAACAGCGTGCCGCGGTCGGCCGATTCGAATAGCCCGGGACGCGTCGCCGTGGCGCCAGTGAACGCGCCACGCACGTGCCCGAACAGCTCGCTTTCGACGAGGTCGACCGGGATGGCCGAGCAGTTGACTGCCACGAATGGATTGTTGGTTCGCGGCGAATGCTGATGGATCGCGCGCGCCGTCAGCTCCTTCCCCGTCCCGCTTTCACCCAAGATCAGCACTGTCGAGGACGTGGGCGCCACGCCGACCGCGAGCCGGTAAACCTCCTGCATCTCGGGAGAGTTGCCGATCAGCTCACCGAACTTCTCCAGATGCTCCAACCGCCGCTCGAGCATGGCGGCACGATCCAGCAGTCGCCGACGTTCGGCGGCCTTCGTGATCGTGAGCACGACCTCGTCGTTCGAACGAAATGGCTTGGTGAGAAAGTGGTAAGCGCCAGCGCGTACGGCCTTGACCGCCGTCTCTACGTCGGCGAACGCGGTCATGATCACGACTTCGACGCCTGAGTGCTCGGCTCGCACGTGCTCGAGCAGCTCGAGCCCCCCAACGCGCGGCATCATCAGATCAACCAACGCGACGTCGACCGGTTCGCGTTGCAAGATCTGCATGGCAACGGCGCCGTCGTCTGCGGTGACGACGCCCATGCCCCGACTCAAGAGCAGCCGGGCCAAACTGCGGCGCAGCGTCGGCTCGTCATCGACGACGAGCACCCGCGGCGGCGTTTCCTCGAGGCGAACCGCCCCAAATTCGCCCGACCGAGCGCGCAGCGTGATGGTCACTCGGACCCCCGACGCGGAGGCGTGTCGGGACTGGCCACGCCGAGTGGCTTCGCCCCGCCGCGATCTTTGGCCGCTGATTCGCGCGCCTCGCGCCGCTGGGGGTCATCGTCTCCCGACACGGGGGTGTAGAGCTGGCCCTGCTGCTGGTAGACGCAGACGCGGTTCTTGCCCTCCCGCTTGGCATGGTGAAGGGCGGCGTCCGCCGCGCGCAGGAGTTGGTCCTTGGTGCGCACGTCGCGAGAAGGAAACAGGGCGACGCCCACGGACAAGGTCACCGGGATCGCGTCACGAAGCTCCGGCGCAACGGGCTGCTCCGCTACGTCGCGCCAAATTCGCTCCGCGACCGTCACAGAGCCCGCGAAGTGGGTGCTCGGCAAGAGCACCAGGAACTCGTCACCTCCAAAGCGCGCCACCACATCGACCTCACGCACGCTGCGACGCAATGACTCCGCCACGCCACGAATGATTCGGTCGCCCGCCGGTCGCCCGCCTGCATCGTTGTGAGCCTGCAAGCGATCGATGTCGATCACGAGGCACGCCAACGGGTCATGATAACGTTCGGCGCGCTTGAACTCCTCCGTCATGCGGGGATGCAGATAGCGATAGTTGTAGAGCCCGGTGAGCTCGTCCTTCATGCTGAGCTGCTCGAGCTTCGCGCGCGCTTCCGCGACGTGATCGTGCAGGCGCTTGATGCGCAGCATGGCCTCGACACGCGCGATCAGTTCACGTTCGTCGAAGGGCTTGCAGACGTAGTCGTCGGCACCGATCTTGAGCCCCTCGACGCGGCTCGCGCTATCGGTCTTCACGGTCAACAGCACGACCGGCAAGAACGTGTCGCTGGTCATGCCCTTGATGAGGCGACAGGCCTCGAGGCCCGAGAGTCGTGGCATCAGGATATCGAGTAGGACCAGATCCACGCCACCGCGAGCCACGCGCTCGACCGCAGCTTGACCGTCACTCACTGCGTCAACCGTGTAGCCGTGCGCGCGCAACACGCTGCAAACTGCCTCGCGCGTAAGGCGATCGTCATCAGCAAGCACGACGCTGGAGCCGCGCGTCGCGCTTGACGACGACGGCGGACTTTGGGAACCACTCTCCGACACGAAAGCCAAGCGTACCCGAAGCGCCAAGCTTTGACGACAGAAACGCAATTCCCGAAGTGGCCTCCGCTCGGCCGCACGCTGCGCCCGGCGCTCCGTCCAAGTCCACGACGGTATGGCGCTCGCGCGCAGCCCGGGACGCCGCAGATCTAGCCTTAATCCACATGTCCCACAGTGGCACCCACAGTGGGCGACACGGCACGGCGTTCCATGCCACGCCACGCGCCAGGAGCCCTTCTCGAGCGGAGTGTGCGTCCTTACGCTGCTCTACTCACAGAGCGGATCCTGGCCGAACGAGTGCGACGTGCGCTGGCGTCGCCGGAGTTTCGTGGCGCATCTCGCGATAGAATTCGCTCAACCCGACCGTCAACGTTAGGAACACGCGAGCGTCGGGGCTGTAAAAGAAGCCTCTCCGTCGCCCGTCGGCACCGAGCTGCAGCGAGGCATTGGCGTAGCCCACGCCGACCTCGGCGCTCGGCGTGACCGCGTAGTACACGCCTGCGGAGAACAGCGTCGTGACGTCCCAGCGCGTGGGCGCTGGCGACGACTCGGGAGCGGCGCAACCCGTCGGCACTTGGACACAAGGATCCGTCAGTGCGTAGCGACGTTGATAGCGCATGCCGGCCTCGCTGATGAAGCGCAAGTTCTCGAGAATCGACGTGTCGGTGCGCAGGGACAAATTGACGACGTGTTGAGGCTGGGCGGAGCCCGTCAGCTGGTCGCTCGGCAGAGAGCGCCCGTCGGGATCCATCCGAATGCGATCGATACCCGAATTGGTGGTGACGTTCGAGTCGACGAAATCATAAGTATATGTCGCTCGGGGGCGCAAAAGCAGCTTGCTCAGCAGCGCGTTTTGGCCAGCACGGAGCGCTACTTCGTGGTCGAGACCGAGACCGAAGCCGAGCCCGAAGAGGCGCCCGTTGCGGTAGCTCACCTTCGACGTCGGCAGCACGAGATTGGGTGCGCGCAGCACGAATTCGGTACGGTGCCCCGGACGCCGATCGAGGGACTCCACGTAGGCGGACCACACCTCGACGTCCGCGAACGTCCATTCACCACGCTGGGTCGTGGTATCGCTGTTCGTGAACTCTCGGATCAGGCGCACGTCGGCGCGCACGCTGAAATCCCGCGCGGGATTCTCGAACAAATAGAAGCGCGGCCCGACGCGGAACATCATCTCGTAGAGCGGATCCCGACTCTGATAGTCCGCACCCAAGCCCACGGTCTGCGTCGTCGCCGAGTTGTCCCAAACGAACAGCGTGTCGTGAAATCGGGATGACTTGGGGGCCTGGCGAGCCTCATTCGGCGCGGACGTGGGCTGGTCCGAGGCGGTGTCGGCCGGAGCAGCCCCGACAGTCGCGGTGACCCCGCTGACCGCTATGGCCAGAGCAGTTGCAAGACGCAAGGCTTCGAATGGCATGACCGAGACGGCGCTAGAGTATCCTGGCATCCCACCGGTTGCGACCCCGCGCCCCCGTCGTTCCACGATTTGCTCGCCCGTCCGAACCGGCTATGAACACGCCCCGCATGCCCTCCCCGTTGCCTGCCACTGAGATCACAGCCCTCCTCGGCCGGGGCACGCACTTCGAGGGAAAGCTCGAGTTCGAGGGTCGCGTTCGCATCGATGGCAGTTTTCGGGGGCAAATCCGCACCACGGGTGTGCTCATCGTCGGCGATGGCGCCGATATCGACGCAGAAATCGATGCGGCAGTCGTGATCGTGAAGGGGGGCTCCCTCCAGGGCACGGTTCGCGCCCTCGAAGGCATCGAGCTCTATGTCCCTGCAAAGGTGAACGGGAGCCTGAGCGCGCCCGAGATCTTCATGGACAAGGGCGTTCAATTCTCCGGAACCTGCACAATCGAGCCGCGATCGGCCGGCAGCGAGTCTACCGCGGACTGACCGGCCCAACATCCAGCCGTGTAGTCCTTGCGGCATGTGTTGCTAGATTGCGACACCCGTGAGCTGCGGTTAACGGGAAAAATCTAAGCTCGGGGCTCCCGTTTTTACGGAACACGGCTAGATTTCCAAGGCCGGTGCAGAAGTCGGCTCGGCACGGCGGATGCAAAAGAAGTGGTCATGGCTCTTATCAATGGTGCTGGCTCGCGTTCCCCTTGGCGTTGGCTGAGTACGTTGGGGCTCGGCGTGCTCTTGGCCTCGAGCGCCGCCGCCAGCGATGGGCGGAAGATCGAGCGTTACGACGTGAGGGGCGCAGGCGCGGCTCGCGCTATTGTGCAGGCGCCTGACGGGGTCGTGCGCTCCGTGGTCACGGACTTTGCGCGCTACGAGAGCTTCATCACGCGCTTCAAGGCGGCCAAGGTCGTCGGCAAAGTTGGCGACAAGACCGATGTCTACCTTCAAGTCCCCATCTTGAAGGGGGCGGTGAAGATTTGGGCGGTCGTTCGCTTCGACCCCCCGAAATCTGCAGGCGAAGATCAGGTCGTTACGGGCAAGATGATCAAGGGCAACGTCAAGCGGCTCGACGCGGTCTGGAGGATCCACCACGTGGACGAACAGCACACGGAGCTTCGACTCGAGCTCAACATCGTGCCCGACCTGCCGGTACCCGAATCGCTCGTGATCCCGGAAGTAAGCTACGCCGCCGACAAGGCGGTGTCGGGGACTCGGGACGAAGCCGAGCGTCGCGCTACGACTCACTGAGCGGACCGCCTCCTAGGCGCAGCGCCGAACCGCATCTCGCCACGGCGGATTGACGGCCGGGCCGCGCATCGCTACCGAGAGCTCACAGCGAGCGGCGCTGGCTCGCTGCGCCGCCGCCCGGGCGAGCGTTGATGAATCCAGAAAAAACGTGGCTGCTCGTGCCCACCGAACGGCACGTCGAAGCATTCGCAGGCGCCAGCGAACCGGCCCACACGCTGCGCAAGCTGATCCGAACGCTCGCCCTCGCCGAGGCGCCGGAACGAGCGCCAACGACGCCGGAGATGACTCGGCTCATGGCCGCCGAGCTGCTCCGTTGTCCCATTGTCCAGGCCAAGGCATTCGATGACGCCGTCGGCAAATTGCGGCGGGCCGGCACCCGTGCTGCCTCTTTGAGGGCCGCTCGCTTGCCTCGAGCCGAACGCTTCGCGGAGCTCCTCGGCCGCTCGGACGCTCGCCTTGAAGAGCTCAAGCTGCGCGATGACCGCGAAGCGGCCTGGCTGGCCGCCAAACGGCTCGCTGGGAATGAACATGACGTTGCTCTCGAGGGCGGACGGGCGGTCATTCGAGGGCTCTCGCGCTGGGATGGCTCGACGCTGTGTTTCATCGAGGCCCTTCACGCAAAGCTGCGGCGGGAGGGCGGCGAGGGTGTTTGCCTCGAGCTACCGGAGCTTGGACCCCCGCCGTTGCGCGTCGCGGCCCACGCGCTCGCCGGGCAGCTCGAGACCCGCTGGGGCGAGCAGAACGACCATCCGACGCTCGCGCTCGAGCCCAGCGGCGCTCTCGAGGCCGATCGGGTGACCCTGGTGGAAGCCGGGGACGCAGCCAGCGAAGCCCGCGTCGCCGCGCGCGCCGTGTTGGACGCATTGGCCGCCGGTGTCGCGCTCGAGCGTATTGCCATCGTGCCGGTCGATTTGGCCGAGGCCTTCCTCGAGCCGCTGCGCTTCGAGCTCAGCCGTGCACGAATTCCGTTTGTGGAGCCGCGCGGTCGACCGGTCATCGCAGCGCCGCGCGCGCACGCAGCACTCGAGCTCGTGCGCCTCGCCCGCGGGCCAATCGTGCGCGATGGCCTAATCGACGTCCTGCGCGTGCCCGGGCTCGCGGTCGAGCGCTGGTTCAGCGAGGAACAAATTGGGGAGCTTTGCCATGAGCTTGCAGCGCTGCCGCTGCGCGTCGAGCGCACACCCGGCGAACTGCTGACCGAGCTCGACGCACGCTTCGCCGCCGCGCCCGACGCCGCCAACGAGGCGAGCTTCGCGAAGCTCCGAGGTGGGCTGGCTCGCTTTCTCGCCGAGCTCGCGGAGCTCGGTGCGTCGGCTTCGCGCGAACAACACACGGCTCGCCTTTCCGCACTCTTCGACGGCCTTGCCCTGCTCGAGGCCTCGCCGCGCACGCTGAGTCGCGCTCTCGAGCGCGCCGAA
>JAEUAF010000142.1 GCA_019695485.1 Sorangium sp. | reverse complement strand
CTATTGTTGTTGTTCGAGTGCTGTTGCGGCTGCGGTGAAGGTGCGGTCGCTTGGGGCGGCGCCTCGCGGCGGGGCATCTGCTGGCGCGCCTTGTTGCGCACCGTGATCAACAGCGCCGCGACGTGTTTGCAGTGCTGTCCGGTCTTCTGGAACGCGGGACAAGTGCAATGCGAAGTGATGCCTTCGCCGCCGAGCCGAATCGTGACCTCGTACGGATCCGGGTCGGAGCCGCGCACACGGCCATGCGCGTTGGAGTCGTTGAGGTGAACCTCGTCGACCACCTTGCGCTTCTCGTAGTCCAATCCACGAAGGAAGGTTCTCGCTCCGAGCAGGCGTCGGAGTCCGCGGTCGGACAGCGTGGAGAGGGCGTCAGCTAGTGAGGACAAAGGAACTCTTGGTGTTGGGAATGTCTGAGCGACGCCGTCAGGCGTGCTGGGCTAGTTCATGAAGGGCGCGAGCGCGAGGGCCAGTGCCGAGGTTCCGATGAGGAGGGCGTGCGCTGCCGGCCCGGCTGCGTGTCCCAAGATGTCTGCGGCGCCGAGGGCGGCGAAGCTCGAGGTCTCTGCTGTGGCCGGAGCGCGCAGCGCGCGCTGCGCGGCGTTCAGTACCGATTGCGCCGCGTCGAGCGTGAAAGCCGTGGCAAAACCCACGAGCCCGGCAAACAGCACGCAGCTCATCAGCCCGTCCACCGCGCGCGGTCCGTCCACGCCAGGATACGTGAGGCGCAGGCCGAGCGCCAGGCACGCGGGCACCGCCAGAATGCCGAGTGCGCCAACGGCGACGCGGGTTTGTCCGAGCCGCGCCGCTAGATCGACGCAGGTCTTGTAGCTCGGGGAGAAATCAGCAGGCACTTGCGAGACGCCGTGCTCGCGGGGAAAGCGCCGGAGTTGGCGATCGACCTCCCCGCCAACCTCGCGCGCCCCGCGCATGGCGGCCCTGGCGCAACTTCCGACGTACGAGAGGATGGCGGCGGCGCCAAGCGCTCCAGACCACGTGACGCCAGGCTCAAGCAGTCCGACGTCGATGCGGAGCGCCTGCCGTGCGAGGGGGGGGAGCGCGAGCGCTGACAAGACCGCCGCGACGACGCCGCCCACGATCAGCTGTGCGCGCGCGCCGGCCGCGACAGCGAGGGCCTCGTCGAGGCGAGTCAGCCGGCGTTGGGCGTCCGCATCGAGCGGTCCGAGCGCGGAGACCCCGCGCGCTCCGCTCGCCACGGTGCCGACGCAGCTAACCGCTGCAGCAAAGGGAGCTGTACCTAGCAGGGCGGCCCACGTGACGAGCGAGGTCCAAAGCCCGCCTGAGGGAAGGCCCGAACGGGCCCCCAAATGAAACGAAGCGGAGGCGGCCACTCCAACGCACAGCGTCGGAAGCATCGCCAACTCCAAGGCACCTCCCAGACTTTGGAGCGCCCCTGCACCGACACGGAGCGTTTCCGAGGCTTCGCGAAACGTCGAGGTTGGGCGCCGCATGCGGATCGAGACCGACGCGCCCACGGCTGCAGCCGCGGCGGCCCCGAGCGCGCCCGCTCCCAGCATCTGCAGCCAGTAGTCGTGGGCGAGCCAGAGGCTGGCACCGCACAGGCCCGAAAGACCGATCACCGTCGTGCTTGCGTATCCTCGAAGTAGCCCAGCGCTCGGATTCGTCATTTCCTCGGTGCGCACGACGCCCGCGCCAAAACCGGAAGCCAGCACGAAAAAGCCGCGTACCAAGAGCGGCAACATCACAAGCTGGGGGGAGGGCGTTGGCTGAAGCGCGCCCGCGGCAAGCCCGAGCGCGAGTAGCGCGACGTGCGACGTGGCGGCCACCACGAATGAAATGGCGACGCGCGTAGCGCCTTGACCCAGGTGATCCCCCGCGAGCTCGCCGACCAGCGTCGGGTTTCTCGGATCGTCTCGGAGCAAGCCGAACTTGTGCTCGGCCACCAGATCGCGCCCGACCGCGGCGGACGCCTGGTAGATGCCCCCACCGCGCTGGCAGAGCAGCGCAGCGAGGGCGGCGCCGAGCGGAAAGCTAGCGAGGATTGCCGCGAGGTCAGCGCCGAGGGCGAAGGCCTGTGTGGGCGCAAAGGTGGTGCCGCCCGCGAACGCAAAGGCCGAGCCGAATAGTCCAAGCAGCCCGAGAGCACTCAACGCCTCGGTTCCGAGGCTGATGGCGCTCCCTGTCTGCACCGCGGTGTGGAGCGCCCCGTCCAGGGCTTTCCCCGCCGCGCTGGAGGTCTGCAGGCTCGCTTCGACTCCCAGCTGAGTGGCGCTCCGAGCGCAGAGCCAAGTCAACGCGGCGCCGAGTAGCACGCCCAAACCAGCGGTGGCTGCTGCGGGGAAGCGGCCCAGGCCACCAACGCGACCCGCCTCGAAATGCAGGGCGAACAGCCCCGCCGCGACCAGGGTCGCGCAGCCGAGCAGAGTGCGCCCCTGCCGCCAAGAGAAGGCAGAGGTGGCGCGGTCTAGCGCGCTTCCTAGCCGCCGGAGCCGCGTGGCCGCGGAGCGGCGTGCGAGCACACGCCTCCCAATAGCCAACGAGTAGGCGAGGGCGGCTACTTGGATCCCAAGGATCAGCGCGAGTTCCGTCACGGCGAAGCGAAGGGCGCGGCTCGGACGCCTGAGCTCGGCGACGAGAGACCAACAGCCAGAAAACGGCTGCCGCTCGTCTGCCGTGTCAACCGCTCACGGGTTTGGCTCTGACTGGAACGAGACCGGCTCAGGAGAATGGAGCCGGGATTCGAAGCCAGAGCGCTCCCCCAGGAGCGGTAAGCCTTCGGACGGGCGATGGCTTAGCACGAGCTTCCGCTGGTGAGCAAGCCAACTCGCCCAGCCCCAATTTTCACCGTCAAAAAACGCTAACTGCAGGCGCCGACCCCATCGGCGAGGGAGGGAAGCCGGACCCCAACCTCCGGCTTCGGCCGCTCAGCCCGTTTTCTTCTTCGCCTGGATCACCATCAGGTGATACTTGCCGAATTCGCTCTGCCCGAGGGTAAAGAGCACTTCAATCAGCAGGCGGTAGGGCGTGGTCTGGTCGGCGATGATGATCGCCTCGGAGCTCGACGGATCGAGCCCCTTGGCGCGACGGATCGCGACGTCGGTCTTTCGTGCGGCCTGGAGCGCGTTGCCCAGGGGGACGATGTAGAGGTCGTTCGGACCGCCTCGCTTGAACGCAGCGCCGACGCCCGTCTGCGCCGTGGATTCCCGCCCCGGCAGGTTCAAGATCTTGTTCTCACCGACCAAGATCTGAGTCTTGGAGATCGTGACGGTGATGCCTTCTTGATGGGGCTCCTGGCTGATGAACGAGTTTGGCAGCCGCAGATCGTCGCTCTGCGGAATGGCTGCACTCGACTCACCCAACGTCTTCAAAAGGAACACGAGGATGATCGTCATGATGTCGAGCATCGCCGTGATGTTGAGGAAGTTGACCTCTGGCTCACTGGCATTGCGGCGGATCGCCTTGCGCAGCTCTGCCTTGTATTGAACGACCGAACCGCTGGCAGCGGGCTTCGGTGAGGACGGCCCCTTGTCAGTCATCGAGGCACCTTGAAGTTCACGTTATCGAAGAGGGGGTCGCCTTGCGGGGTCTTGCGCATGGCGTCGATCACGTCGATCACGGTTTGGTAGTCGGTACCCGGGTTTGCGACGACGTAGAACTGCGTCTCGTCCTGAAAGTCGGACGAGGCGCCTTTCAGGCGGGTCGCGCACACCGTGAGCGCGTCGTAGTCGTATTTCCCACTGCGCTGCGGGATCGCGATGCCGGGGCCCACCCCTTGGCAGCCCGGGGCGATGTTGCCCCCGGATGCCTTGAGTGAAAAGCCGTCGTTCACGATGAAGACGGTGAGATTCAGTGCTTCAGACTGAATTTCCTGTCGAACACCGCTGCCTCGACTCGCTGGAGGCTGGGTCTCGATGCTCGCCGTGAACGTGACGGCCACGGTGGCCAACACGAAAATCAAGATGTTCACGACGATGTCGAGAAAGGGGACGATGTTGAGCTCGCCACCCTCCTCGTCCGGGGACAGTTCGCGCGGCTGGCTGAGCCGGCGAATCTTACTGCGCTGAGCGGCGCTGAGTGCCATGGGTCAGGTCCTTCGGGATCAGAACGACCCGGGACGTTGACTGATGGTCAGCAAGTTGAAGGTCCGCTCCATGGTGGACTCAAGGTCGTGCTGAATCGCCTTGGCTCGTGTGTGAAGCACGATGTGGGTGATCATGCAGAACACTGCGATGCCCAGACCGAGCGCGGTGTTGTACATGGCCTCTGCGATGCCGTTCGACAGCATGCGCTGCTTATCGGCCTGACTCAGGCCGGGCGCGGCGATCGCGCCGAAGGTCAGAATCAGACCGCTGACCGTGCCGAGCAGTCCGATCAGCGTCGAGATGTTGGCGAGTGACCAAAGTGCACCCACCCGTTTCTCGGCCATCGGCTTGAGTTCGGAGAGCTTCTCGCTCAGCGCAGCGTCGATCTCTTCAGGTCCTTTGTTGGCGTGGGTGAGCCCCGATTTTACCAACTGCAGGATCGGAAAGTCGCTCGCTTCGCAGAGCTTGATAGCTCGGTCGATATTGCCAGCGGTGACGAGCTTTTTGACTTGAGCGAAGAACTCTTTCGAGTTGACGCGATATTGCGTGAGCTGAAACGCGAAGCGCTCGATAACGATCGTGAGCACGATGGCCGAAGCGCACAGATTCAGAACCAGGAAAGTCGGGTTCTGCTTGAACGATTCGACGAGCTGGCTAGATCCGCTATGACCTTCGGCTGCGAGGAGCAGGAACTGCATTACCCCTTCTTCCCTTCTTTGAGCCGGACTTTCGGGCTTCCAAGTAGTGGAACGACTGCACCCAAGCTCTGACAAATCCTAGCTTGAGGCCAGAGCGCACTATAGCCGTCGCGAAACTCGGAGCGCAAGCATCCCTCTTTGCTTGGCTTTTCGTCCTCCTGGCCGGTCTTTCGTCGTTGGTCGCGGCGCGGACGAGCGCTCAGTTCTTGACGCATCTGCTTTTCGAGGATCGCGCTCGTGAATCTTGGATCGCGCTCAGTGAGCGCGCGCTCTCGAAATGCGGCGACGCACACTCGAGGTCGCGCGGATCTTCGAGCGGCGCTTTGGGACAACGCCGCCCTCGCGAATCCGGGCGTGGTGTGCGCGCTTGTACTCTGAACGCGCACTCGGCTTCTTCTACGCGCGTCGCAGTGGGTCTGCGTCTCGGCGAGTGCACGTTCAGTGGGGACCGCCGTCGGTCGGTCGGGACCGCGGTTTGGGGCGATGCTCGTACTTTCGGCGGGTTGATTTCTTGGGTGGGGAGCAAGGTCCACGAGCTGTCCGACTTCCGACGCACGGCCGCATCGAGCGAGTACGTTTAGAACGCTTTCGTTGATAATTCGGTGCACAGAGAGCCCCGCCCGCGGGAGCCGCAAAGCGCGTGGCCGAGCCGTAAAACGCTCCCGGAGAGGCTGCCCCCGAGCGGGTTCCACAGTCCCGTTCTGCCGCCTGGATGTTCGCCTGAGCGGGTACAACGACACGAGTGCAGAAAGCTTTCTTGCGCGCCGGGCTGCTCAGTGAGGCGGCTTGCCAAGCTTTCACGAGGCGAGGAGCATGCTCGAGTAGGTAAGACTCGTTGAGCGATGCTGTCGTTGACCAGGTCTTACCTCGCGTCGTCCACGTCGCATCGACCAACGCGGGTGCCACGCGGAGAAGCAGTCCAAGTACGCGCGCACCCTGTGCCCGGACGCGAGCGCTCCGGACGGCGTCGCGCCTCCCAGGCTTGGCTGCTGTCGGGTGCGACCACGGGCGGCGCACTGTGTCGCCGTCCGTCCGAAGTGCCGGACGGCTGGCTCGAAACCTGGCGGCAATCGGCACCAAA
>JAEUAF010000101.1 GCA_019695485.1 Sorangium sp. | reverse complement strand
ATGCTGGAGTGTACGCGTGTGACTGGTCGTCGCGTCGCGTGCGCCCGCCAGTTCGCGCTCAGGCACCCGCGCTGAGCGCGCTCTGAAGCTCAATCACGCCTTCGCGTACGTCGACGACGACCTCCGCTCCTTCGACGAAGCGCCGGGCGAGCAGCCCCTCGGCCAGCGGATCCTGCACGTGCCTCAAGATGGTGCGCTTCAGCGGACGCGCGCCTAGCGCCGGCTCGTAGCCCAGGTCGCCGAGCCGCGCCTTGGCCGCGTCGGTCACGCGCAGCGTGCGCCCGCGCTCGCCGAGCCGTCGGCCCACGCTGGCAAGTTCGATCTCGACGACGCGGCTGAGCTCGGCCTTCCCGAGTGCACGAAAAACGAGCACCTCGTCGATGCGATTCAAGAGCTCCGGCCGGAAGAACTCACGCAGTCGCACCAGCAGTGCGTTCTTGAGCGCGTCACGCCCCGCTTCGTCTGCGAACGCGCTGGGGTCGCTCTCGAGCACGCGCTCGGAGCCGATGTTGCTGGTGAGAATCACCACGGTGTTCGAAAAATCAGCGGTTCTGCCGCGCCCATCCGTGAGCCTGCCGTCGTCGAGCAGCTGCAGGAGCAGGTTGAACACGTCTTGGTGCGCCTTCTCCACCTCGTCGAACAAGATCACGGAGTATGGGCGTCTTCGCACGGCCTCCGTCAAGAATCCACCCTGCTCGCTGTCGGCATAGCCCGGCGGCGCGCCGATCAAGCGTTGCGCCATGTGGCGCTCCATGAACTCGCTCATGTCGAGTCTGATCAGTGCGCGCTCGTCGTCGAACAGCTGCGAGGCGAGCGCTTTGCAAAGCTCGGTCTTACCGACCCCACTCGGCCCCAAAAACAAAAAGCTCCCGATCGGGCGGCGCGGATCGCCGAGCCCCGTGCGCCCGCGACGCACGGCTTTGGCAAGGGCACTCAGCGCGTGATCTTGCCCCACCACGCGCTCACGCAGCCGCTGCTCGAGGCCCAGCAAGCGCTCGGTCTCGCCTTCCAACATGCGCTGCACGGGAATGCCGGTCCACGCCGCGAGCGTGGCCGCCACGTCCTCGGCCAGCACCTGAGAGTGGACTGCCCCAGAACTGTCGCCCCGAGCCGCCTCCTCGGCGCGGGTGAGACGCGCTTCGAGCTCGGGAATGAGCCGTGTTTCGAGCTCGCGAGCACGCGGCTCACCGCTGCCGCGCGCCGCCTCGAGCTCCGCGCGCGCTTGTTGAAGCTCAGCCTTCAGCGTGCGCGCCGCGGCTACGCTGCCGCGCCGTGCCTCGCTGGTCTCTCGAATCGCCTTCACGCGGGGAACGAGCGCGTCGCGCTCCGACAGCAGGCGCATGCGCACGGGCTCCCCGGCGTCCAGCGGCAGCCCCGTCGCCAACTGCGCTTCGACCGACTCCAGCCGCCGCACCTCGCTATCGGCCAGCTCCGGCAAGCCATCGATCGTCACGCGCTTCTTGGCCGCGGTTTCGTCGAGCAAATCGATGGCGCTGTCCGGCAGCTTACGGTCACGCAGGTAGCGTCGCGCCAGCGTCAACGAGGTCCCGATCGCACTTTCGCGGATCTCGACTTGGTGATGCCGGGCGAGGCACAAGCCGACCGCGCGCAGCATTTCGAGCGCTTCGGCGTCGCTCGGCTCCAAGACCTCGAGCAACGTGAGCTCCTGCAAAAACGCAGCGTCGCGTTCCTCGATCTTGCGCAGGCCATCCGGCGTCGTCGTGCCGAGCAAGCGCAGCTGCCCCTGATCGAGGCCGCGCCGCAGCAAGGCGGGCAGCGCGGCAAACGCGGGATTCGAGCCAAACAGCTGATCCAGGCCGCGCACCACCAAAATGCCCGGCTCGGAAGTGGCCGAGAGTTGTTGCAAGAGCTTGCGCACTCGCTCCTCGACGTCGCCACGCAGCCGCGCGCCCGAAAGCAGCGCGCTCGGCAGAAGTTCCACGAGCCTGGCTCCGGCGAGACTCGTGGGCACGTCCCCGGCCTTGAGACGCCGCGCCAGACTCATGACGAGCGCGCGCTTGCCAACGCCGGGCTCACCAACCAGTAGCGGATGGCACTTTCCACGCCGTTCCAGCACTGTCAGCAGGCGTCGCACTTCGAGCGCCCTCCCCACCACTGGAAACGCCTTGGCATCGCTCGCCTCAACGAGCAACGACGGCGCAAGTTCGTCATCGCCCTGCGCACGACTCAGGGCGGACTCCGGACGATTCGCAGCGCGCAGCGCGCCCGCGTGGCCACGCAGACTCCCAGGGCCCAAGCGGAAGGCGGCCAGAACTTCGCCGAGCGCACCGCGCAGCTCTTGCGTCAGCGCATTCAACAGATCGGGCAAGGTCACCTCGGGGCGACGCTCGCGCGCGGCCTCGCGCTCCGCACGCTCCAGCAGGTCCAGCGTCGACGCGGACAGATACGCCGGCTCCGTGGAACGGGCGCGCGTCCCGAGCGCGCGCTCGAGCGCCGCTTGGAAGTCGGACGGATCGACGGCCGCGCGCGAAAGAACGTCAGCGACCCCGCGATCCTTGCTGAGTGCCACCGAGAAGACGTGCAGCGGTTCGAGCTCGCGATGCTTACGCTCGTCTGCGAGCGCTTGGGCGCCGACCACGACGGCCTTGGCGTCGGCGGCGAAGCGGTCGAGGGTCTTGGTGGTGGGCTCGGCAACGCTCATGGGGCGACTTTATCCCATCCAACCGCGCGGAGCGCCCGTGCTAATCTGCCCCGCATGGACCCTGCGCGTGCCCACACGATCCCGATTTTGACCACGTTCGACGCGCCGCCCGGCTTCGTGATAGCGCGGGTGGTCGGGCCATGCTGGGGCATCACGGTGCGCTCGCGCAGCATCGTGGGCACCACCTGCGCCGGCTGCCAGCAGCTTTTTGGCGGCGAGATCTCGGCGCTGACTCGGTTGGCGACCGACTCGCGCAATGTCGCCATGGACCGCCTCGAGAAGCATGCCATCGAACAGGGCGCGAACGCGGTATTAGCCATGCGCTTCGACTCGGGCGAGCTCATGCAAAATACGAACGAGATTGTCGCCTACGGCACAGCGGTCGTGCTCACTCCCGCGTCTCGATGAGCCGCATCCCGCGCGCACTCGCCCGGAGCATCGATCGCCTTGCGCGACATGCCCACGCCTTCCATCGCTTTGCGCACCATCCGCTGTGCGAAAACTACGCGGGGGAGCTGATTTCGCTGGGCGGGCGGCGGCGTGTGTGTCGCGGTTGTTTGGCGGCGCTGCTCGGTATTGTAGCGGGCGTGGGAGTCGCGCTCGCGGTGACTCCGAGTGCGAGGAACGAACTCGTGCTGGGCGCGCTAGGGGCGGCGCTCGCGTTGAGCTCACTCGCACTCCGTTTGCCCAAATTCGTCGCGCGCTTCTTGCCGGCTGCGCTGGGGAGCGCGGCGCTCGCGGCCGCAACGCGACGCATGACGAGCGGAGACCTCGACGCAGCGATCGTGGTCGGAACAGGGCTGCTTCTGCTGGGTGGAGCCGTCTTCGCCTATCGGCGGCGCGGACCGAATCGAAGCGCGTGCCAGAGCTGTCCCGAGCGGCTGGGAGCGGCGCCCTGTTCAGGCCTTTTGCCCATCGTGCGCCGCGAGCGCGCCTTCCAGCGGCTTTCGCAGCGCTGGCTCGACGCCGAGGCCCGAAAGCAAACGCCCCCTAACACCCTGAAATGGGCAACGAATCTGCGGGGCGGCCAACCTGGTTGACGAGAAAGTTACTACCGCTGAGCAGCGTCCAGTGACTCGTTAGTGAGAGCCCGGGAGTCCATATGGTCATTCGCTGCGCTGGCCGGATGACGTCGCTCTCGTCTCCAAACCGGGGACCTACGCAATCTGGGCAAGGACGGGCGACCGAAAGCAGCGCTGCGCGATCGAGGTGCGGGATGCCGCGTCACCCGTCGTAACAGCGGGACCGGCAGCGCCGCCTTGAGCGGCTTCGCGGGCAGCTATCGCTAGCGGCAGCCGTCGACTTCCCAGGTTTCGAAGGGAGTGGTGTTTCCGGTTCGCACTTCATAGGAGCTGCCGATGATGCGACAGCCCTCCACTCGCAGCAGGCAAAAATCGTTGATATTGGTCTTGGAGGTCGTGAGAATGCCGCCGGCGCCGCTGCACGAATAGCTGTCGGTTCGCGGCTTGCCGGCCGCGTCGCTGCCGCTGACGCTGGCGTTGGGCATGTCGAAGCTGCGAAAGTTGTTGGCCGCCACTGGCCCGAGCTGTTGGTAAACGACCCCTTTGCCGTCGCTCTGGCAGGCGCCTTGACGAAGCGCGCAGGTTCGTTCGTAGGTGTGCGTGTGCGACACCAGCACTAGATTGACCGCGTTTTTCTCGAACAGATCGACCCAGGGTAAGCCGTCCGCGAAGGGTGGGTGGGCGCTTGTACAAAGGTATACGGGCTCGTGAAAGATCGCGATTTTGAGCGCTGCGCTCTTTGCTTCCGAACTCGCCAGAAGTGTCGAAAGCCAACTAGTCTGCGCGGTCGACGGGTGAATGCTGTCGAGCGCGATGAAGAGCACGTTGGCGTAGCGCAGCGAGTAGTAGACGCCGTCTGCGCCGTTGTGGCCAAGTGAGGCCTGAGCGGGCAGGTGCTGGCTCCAGAGCGTGAACCAATCGGATCTCTCGGTTGGGAAGCCGCGATCATGGTTGTCCATCAGCGCCAGGTAGCGTCCGGGGGCGTCGACGTGAGCGACATCGGTGTGAAATGCGCCAAGCGCGAGGGCATCGTCGTGCGCGTTCCAGGAAGCGCTGGTCGAGTCTTCGACCAAGTCCCCATTGCTAAACGCGAAGACGGCCAGCGGATCTATCAGCTGCATCTGCGTCATGGCAGTGCGGAAGGTCGTGTTGGTGTCTGCGCTTTGCCCAGTGTGCGCATCGCCGAACGCGAAAAACGTGAACGCCGAACTGGCGGCGCCGGCTACGCTCGAGTTTCCAGCTGCGCCGACTTGACCTGCGCTTGCGTTTCCGCCGCTACCGCCCGCTCCAGTTGCAGCTCGACCTCCACCTGCGCCGGAACCTGCCGATGGCTGTCCGGCGGTGCCCACCGCGCCGCCCGTCATTGCACCCGAGTTTGTTCCTCCAGAAGTCCCCGCGGCGCCGGTACCCGCGCTCGCGGCGCCCCCAAGAGACGGCGCGCCGCCCTGCCCCTGAATGCTGCTGGCATTGCCGGCTTGCGCGCCCCGACCGCCTGACGTTCCGCCGTTCACGCCCATCACGCTGCCTGACGTTCCGCCGTTCGCGCCCATCACGCCGCCTGCCGACGCGACGCTTCCGCCGGCGCAGTTGGTCTGGGTATTGGCGCATGCGCTACTCGGCGACGACTGCGTGTCCGAATTGCACGCAATACACCCAGCAATGGTCGCGCAGACGGACCCCAACATCACAATCGACGCATAAGACGCACGATGTACTTCAAAACGACATCCAATTCCCCAATTGGTCACCGTGAGCTGATGCGCACCACTCTCGGATCAGGTCGTAGGAACGCAGCTCCCGTCGGTTTTCTGGAGACGCGCGCTACTCGGCTCGAAGACTATGATGTCCCTGCAGCCCAGATGACTCTTTG
>JAEUAF010000084.1 GCA_019695485.1 Sorangium sp. | reverse complement strand
CGCCGAAGCCGACAGCGCCGTTCCAACCTCACAAGACTTCGAGGACGAAGCCTTCGAGAAGGTGACATCGGCGAACTTCAAGGCTGAGTTTCAGAAGCTCAAACAAGCCATCGAGAAGAAGTAACCGGCGAGCGAGACGGGTCGGGAACACGGTAGGCGTTCCTGCGACCTAGGTGGCGGATGCGGAACGCCCAACGCGAGGTCGTCCTGTGCGTTGGGGGAGGGCGTGATAGCTTTCGAGGCTGGAGGCTTGGTTGTCTCCGTTGAAGCACAGTTTCCCATGAGTTATCCGTTTGCGCCGAGGTCGTCGTGAGTGAAAACCGGCGCGGCGACGATCTGCGGGTGAGGGCCGCCTTCCGCGTGCGCTTTCACACGATCGACCAGCTAGTGTTGGCGTTCACGGGGGACCTTTCGCGCGGCGGAATGCGACTCAATTCGCCGCGGCCGGCCGAGCTTGGCGCGCGCGTGAACGTTTGCGTGAACTTGCCTGACGGCGGGCCCGAGATGACCGTAGCCTGCGAAGTCGTCAACGTCGGCCCCAACAAGAACAACGACGGCTACAACATCGGGGTGAAGTTCGTCGACACGAGCGGCGATTTTCAGCAGCGCGTCGAGTGGTTCATCTTGAACTCCGAGCCGGCGGCGCAGCAATTTGGGGAGCATCCCCATCGCAAGCAATTGCGGATCGTGGTCGCCGACGACGACAGACTTCAGGCCGAAGCCAGCGCTCGCCCCTTCAAGGAGCGCGGCGACATCGTGCGGTTGGCCGCGGACGGGCTCGAGGCGCTGGGCTTGTGCTTGAAGGAGCCGCCGGATGCGTTGCTCACGGACGTGCACATGCCAAAAATGGACGGCTGGCAGCTGCTTCGCATGGTGCGTTCTCGCGCCCAGTTGAAGCGCATGCCCGTGCTGTTCTTGACGACGTTGGCGACCGAGAGCGATCGCTTGCTCGGTTACCGCCTCGGTGTCGACGACTATCTGGCCAAGCCGTGCGCCGCGCCTGATCTGCTCGAGCGCGCCGACCGCGCCGTGCTGCGGGCCACTCAGGCCGCTCATGCCGCGGAGACCGAGCCGGATCCTGGCGCCTTGCGCGGCGATCTCGAGCTCGTAGGGTTGGCGTCGCTGCTTTCTTTTCTCGAACTCGAGCGGAAGAGTGGCGTGGTGCGCGTCGGACCGGTGGTAAACGGCGTCATCTACCTGCGCGATGGCGCTCCGGTTCACGTCGTCGCTGACGGCTTCGACGACAGTTCGCCAGCGGATGACCGCTTCACCGCGCTGATCGGCGCACGCCACGGTCGCTTCGAGTTCCGTCCCGGCGCCGTGGACCGCCCCGACACGGTGAAGCGATCACTCGGCATGCTGCTGCTCGAATGTGCCCGGCGTGCGGACGAAGCCGCGCGCTGAAGAGGCCCCCGAGCGCGCCGGCTCGCGTTGCTCGAGAATTCGTGAATAATGCGGACGACACCGTGCCCGTGCGCGCTTTTCTCGAACGCCAACTGCTCGCGAACGCCGCGTTCGTCCTGCTGATCTCGTGTGTGTTGCTGCTGTGGTCCTTGCAGACCGCCGCCCACGGCTTGGCGATGGACCAAGTGGTGCTCCGCCCGGACTTCGAGCACGCGGAGCTACGCGGACAGGTCACCTTCAATCCGCATCGCACCCGGCAAGATAACCTCGCGGGCGCGGCGCGCGTGACCGAACTCGTTCTTGCCGCGCTGCGCGACGACATTCACGTGGAGCTCGACGGCAATTTCTGCCCGCTCACCTTCGAAGTGCGTGAGCTTTGGGAGCCGGCTGGCGCGACCGTGGGCGACATCGTGGATGTGCGTTGTCCGCTGCCTCGAAGCACGCGCGAGCTCAGGGTATTTGCCGCCGCAGAGGTCAACGCGCTGGTGGTATCGATCGAATCCGCGGGGGCCGATGGCGCCCCCGGATCGCGCAGCGTGATGATCCAGGGCGGCAGCTACACACCCGCCTACCGCTTCAGCGATCAGAGCCGAAACTGGCGCGCTGGCGGTGCCAACGAGTTTCTGCCCGATGGGGGCTTGGCATCGAATCGCGCAGCGGACGTCGCTCCGAGCGTCGCCAAAGGGTTGGCTTCGTCCGCCGCACCCAATGGCTTAGGGGCGACGGTCCCGCCTGGGCGGTTCGCCGAGGATGGTTTGGCTGCGCCGTTTCGCCGTTACCTGGCGCTCGGCTTTCACCACATTCTGCCGCTCGGCTGGGATCACGTGCTGTTCGTGGCCGGGTTGGTGCTGGGCTCAGGCCGGCGCCTGCGCAGTCTGCTCTGGCAGCTGAGCGCGTTTACGCTCGCGCACACGCTCACGCTGGCCTTGGGCGCGCTCGGTCTCATCGTGTTGCCGCGCGGCTTCGTGGAGCCCTTGATCGCGTTTTCGATCGCCTACGTCGCAGTGGAGAACCTGGTTCAGCGGCGCGACCCGCGGCGACGCTTGCTGGTCGTATTCGCGTTTGGACTCTTGCATGGTCAGGGTTTCGCCTCGGCGCTCTCCGAGACGGGCTTGCCGCATAGCGCGTTCGTGGTGGCCCTGCTGTCGTTCAATGTCGGGGTCGAGCTCGGGCAAATCGTGGTCGTGCTCGCGCTGTCGGCCTTGCTGCTTCCGTTGCGAGACCCGGCGCGCTTGTTTCGCTATGCGGTGCGGCCGGGTTCGCTTGCGATCGCCGCGATTGGCGTGGTTTGGGGCGTGCAGCGCTTGCTCCCGTCGTGAGCGGCTGAAAGCGCTGCGCGAAAAAGTGGCGCCGCGCAAGCCTTGCGCGCCGCGCGAGCCGAGGG
>JAEUAF010000769.1 GCA_019695485.1 Sorangium sp. | reverse complement strand
TTGCGTGGTGTTTGCGAGCGCGTTCTCTCGGTCAGCGAGAGCGGAGCGCGTGTTTTCGAGCTCGTTGCGCGTGGTCGAGATGTCGGTTTCGAGGCCTTCGATGCGCAGTTTGCGCTTGTCGAGGTCGCGCCGCGTCTCCTCGCGCTCCTGCGTGCGCTGGGCGAGCTCTCGCTCGAGGTTGCCGATCCTGTCGTCGCGCGCCGCGAGCGCCGCGGCATGGTTCGACTCGAGCTCCAGCGTGCGGGCTTGCTGCTCTTCACGCAAGCGTGCGACTTCGCGTTCGCGGACGGCCTCGAGTTCGGCTTCACGCGCCGCGAGCGCTTCGGCGGCGCGCCTGTCCGCGTCGCTCATGGCCTGCTCGTGCTCGGCCCGCAGCTTGAACAGCGTCTCCTCGTTGGCCCGCTCGAACGAAGCAATGCCCGCGTTGTGCTGCTCGGTGAGCCCCGCTTCGCGCGCCTGGAGAGCCTCGCCAAGCTCGGCCTCAGCGCGGGCTCGTTCTGCCGCGAGCGCGGTCGCGAGCTCTTCGCCGGCAATGCGACGCGCCTCTGCGAGGGCCGCCTCCGCGCGTTCACGCTCGGACTGCTCCGTTGCGAGAACGGCCGTCTCGAGGTCGGCCTGCGCCTTCGCCTCGAGCTCGACCTCGCGTGCGCTGCGCGCTACCTGCTCGGCGTCGAACGCAAGCTTGAGCTCGCTGTGCTCGTTGGTCTTTGCGTCGAGGTCCGTCTTCAGCTTCTCGGACTTGCGCTTATAATCGTCGGCGCGCTTGCTGGCGGCTTCCTTGTCGTTCTTCAGCGACTCGTTGCTGCGCGAGAGGTCGGTGGTCTGCTTCTCGAGCTCGGCCACCCGATCTTGAAGGTCGGCCTTGGTGCGCTCGAGTTCGAGCGACACGTCGCGAAAACCGAGCAGCTCCTTGTCACGGTGCGTGAGCTGATCGCGCAGATCGAGGAGCTCCTTGTCTTTCTTGTTCAGCTGCTCGCGCAGATCCAAGAACTCGCGGGCCGTGCCCGTGGTCTTGCCGGACGTGAGCCGCCCCTTCACGTCCTCGAGTTCGCGCTCGAGGCGTTGAATCTCGTGCTCCTGGGCGCTGGCTCGCCGTAGCGAATCTTCGAGTTCGGTGATGCGGGCGCGAGCCGAGCGTAGATCTTCCTCCACTTCGGCGGTGCGCGCTTTTTGGCGCGCCGCGTCGGCTTCGGCCTTCAGCAGCTCGGGATCGGGTCCGCGAGGCACGACCGACGCCAGCTGGGCGGGAATCGACGAGGCGCGAGCCGCGGGTTCCGACGGAGCGAGCGGCAGCACGGAAACCGGCGGCGGTAGCTCGGATAGCGCCTGGTGGACCTCCGCGTCGGTAATCTCGAGGTCGAGACCATCGAGGTCTGAAGCGGAGGGCGGCGGCGAGGACTCTGCTCGCAGTCCGAGCGAAACGGGAGGAGCGGAGGCGACTTCAGCATCGGTGATCTCGATGCCCGCTTCGGCAGGTATCGAGTTCGACGCGAGCGGCGCCTCTACGATCGAGTCGAAGGCAGCGTCGGTCGCCTTTGCCGTTTCGAGGTCGACCTCTGCGTCGGCTATCTCGAGCCCGGCCTCCTCGATTTGGAGGTCGTCGTCGACCACGATCATTTCTTCGCTGTCGTCGGTCTGGCCACTCTCGCCACCGATCTTGACGAAAGCCTGCACTCTCATCAGCAGATCCGAAAATGAGATCGGCTTGTGAACGTAGTCTTCGGCCCGCGTGCGGAGTCGTCGATGTTGCTCGAACGTCTCCTCGCTCGAGTCGGTGCTCATGATAATGAGCGGCACGTCCTTCAGGCCGGGATCGCGCTTCAGCTTGTTGCAGACCGAGAAGCCGTTCATGCGCGGCAGCTCGATCGCGAGCAAGATCAGATCGGGGCGATCGCGGGCGGCCGTTTGCAGACCGACGCTCGCGTCATCTACTACACTGACCTCGCAATCCAGCGGAGAAAGCCCCCTTCGGAGTTCCTCAGCGAACGCGGCGTCACTCTCGAAGACCAGGACCTTGGTGGGCATCGGGGTCGAACCCACGATATCGTGGCGTTCTCGGTGGGGTCAAACTCCCGGTAACTTCGAGGATTTCGTGAGCCCCGAGGGCCCGCCAGCCGGAGTCCGTGAAAGTGCGACGATTGCCCACCCTTGGCGCGTGGGATCACTTGGCTCGGCTGGCCTTTTCGGCGTGCCCGCTTTGCCCCATCCGGCCCTTCAGTTCCGAGAGCACGCGGCGGGCGTCGAGCCCACGCAGGCGTAGGCCCACGAGCAGGTGGAACAGCACATCAGCGGCTTCGCTCGCAACGCGGTCATCGCTCTCGTCCGCCAACGCCCGCGCGAGTTCGTCGGCCTCCTCGCGCAATTTTGCGCCGATTTTAGCGGCTCCGCCGTCCAACAGCGAGCGCGTGTAGCTCTTCTCCGCGGTGCTGCGGCGCCGCTGCTCGAGGAGCTGCTCGAGCTCCAGCAGGAAGGGCTCGGCCAGGGTCGTCGCCTCAGTCAGTGCCCCCACTCCCTCTACGTCGTGAAAGAAACAGGTCTCCCGCCCGGTATGGCAGGACGGGCCGCTCGGCTCGACCAGCACGAGCACGACGTCCGCGTCGCAATCGGCCATCACACGCACGACCTTCAACACGTTCCCGCTGGTCTCGCCTTTGACCCACAGGGCCTGGCGGGAGCGGCTGAAAAACGTGGCAGCGCGCGTCTCGAGGGTTCGCGCCAGAGCCTCTCGGTTCATGTAGGCCACCATGCGGATTTCTCCGGTCAGGTGGTCCTGGGCGATGGCGGGGATGAGGCCGGTGTTCGGGTCGAAGGCGAGTTCCACGGGGCGCCCGAGCCTAGTGCGTGTCCCGACGTTCAGGAAGGGGCCGATCCCGTTGAAGCCGGGCGCCGCATGAGACAGAAGCCCGAGCTCGTGGTCACCGCCCGTGGCCTGCAGATCCTACGAAATTTACTCACGGGGGCGAATGGCCCCGTGACCCCAGCACCGTGGGGGCCTACCCCCTCGAGAATGATGGGCTAAATGTGCGAAATTGCGTGTATAATCCCATGGCCCGGATCCTGCTCTCCGTGTCTTCGGGTCTGTCTTGGCCCCAAGAGGAGTTTTCGATGGCTCGCTCGCATTCACTCGCCCGACTTGCTCAGTTGGGCACGGCTTCGGTCCTTGGCCTTCTCGGTCTGCTCGGCTGCTCGTCGACGCCAGAGAGTCAGGGTCGCGGCATCGGAGATGTGAGCAAAATCATCTACGCGGTGCGACAGCACACGGTCGTCGACGGGGGCAAGGTCGTCAACATCGACGTCGCCTCCGGCATGGGACAGGTGATGGACTACGGGCGCTTCGTGCCTGGCGGCCGTCTCGAGCTCTTCGACCTGCGCAACAATCACGTCGACAACATCATCGAGGACTACAAGACCGCGGACGTCTCGAGTCTCGATTTGAGCTTCGATGCGACGAAGGTCGTCTTCACGATGAAGCGCGACGAATCGGACGACTATCACGTCTACTGGGCGCCGACGACGCCCAACGCGGCGGGGAAGTTCGACGTGACGCAGCTCACGTTCGGGCCCTACGACGATCAGAACGCGGTCTTCGCGGCGGGCAATCGCATCGTTTTCACGACCAATCAAGGCTACACGGAGATGGGCACGCGTGCAGACGAGTACAATCACTCGCGCCGCGTGACGCAGCTCGCGAGCATGACGCTCGAGGGCGGCGACGCCGATCGCAAGCTGTGTTCGCAGAATCTTTCGCACATCGTGACGCTGTTTCCGATGCAAGATGGGCGCATCGGCTTCGCGCGTTGGGAGCATCTCGAGAACGTCAACTACGTGAAGCTCTTCGCGATGAACCCCGATTGCACGCAGATGCTCGCCGTCGGTGGCCAACACGGTAAGCCCGGGAACTCCGTGGTGCAGGCCTCCGAAGGCAACACAGCGAACGTCTTTTATGCGATCGTCACCAATCGCGAAAATACCATCCAGGCAGGCTCGCTCGTGCGTATCGACGCACGATCGGCGGTGCTGCCTGGCGCCTTCGATGAGGAGAAAAGCGAGAAGGAGGCGTACGAGCTCTTGACGCCGAACGTGCCGACCGACGATTCCGAGTCGCCGGAAGGGCGCTACCGTTCGCCCGTCGAGCTGCCGGACGGCCGCGTGCTGGTTTCGTGGGCGGAGGGGCCTGTGAACGAGGTCAGCGAGGTCATCGACACGCCGCCGGACTACGGCCTCTACGTGTTCGATCCGAAGCTTCACCAGCGTGAGCTCGTGCAGAACTACGAGGATAGCTGGGAGCTTTACGCGCAGCCGGTGGTCGCACAAACCGAGCCGCCCGATCGCTCCTCGCGCCAAGCCGTCGTCGATTCGTCGACCCCGGCTACGATCGGATCCATCGATGTCGCCTTGACCTCGCTCACCAGTAAGCACGGCGAGCACGTGAGCGGCGCCCAGTTCGACAACGCCACGTTGGACGAGGCACTGCGTCAGGCGGTGCGCGTGCGTATCATCGAAGGCTTCTCGAGCGAAGCGGCCAATCAGACCATGTTCGGTCTCACGATGGCCGAAGGCGCGGCGATCCTAGGCGAAGCAGAGGTGCAGACGGATCGCTCGTGGCTCGCGCAGATCCCGCCGTACGTGCCTGTGCACTTGCAGCCGATCGACGAGTTTGACATGGCGATTCGCAGTCAAACCACCTGGATTCAGGGCATGCCCGGCGAAGGTCGAGTGTGCGGTGGCTGCCACGAAGATCGCACGGGGTCGAACGTCGGAGCCGGCCAACAGCTCACGATCGCGGCCGGCAAGGGTCCGCAGAACTTCCTCGTCCCCATCAAAGATCGCGTCGAGTACCCGTGGGATGCTGCAGACGACGCCGGCAATCCCAACGAGATTCAGAAGATCCTCACGGCCAAGTGCGCGACTTGCCACAACCAGACCACGAACGGCAACGCTCCGCAGCAGACCTACACCGTGACGATGACCAACCCGACCACGATGGTCTCGACGAGCTACGAGATCCCGCGTCTCGATCTGAGCGACCGTCCGATCACCGTCACCTACGATCGGAACACGCGCGCCTGGCCGGCGAGCTACGTGTCGCTGTTTTATCCCGCCGCGTTGGAGATGGAGACTGGGCAAGGCAAGACTACGGTGGTTGGCACGGTACCGCCGAAATGGGCGATCCCCAGCGACGCGCGCCACAGCGTGTTGATCGAGAAGCTCAACGTGACCTCCTCACGTGACGCCACCAAGTACGCCTGGCCGCTCGGCGCGATGTTCTCGGACACCCAAGTCGCTGGCGGCACTCGCACGGATCACGCCGCCATGGCTGGCCTCACCCGCGACGAAGTCGTGAAGCTCATTCGCAGCATCGACATGGGTGGGCAGTACTACGCGCGCCAAAACACGGCCTTCAAACCCTTTGCTGCGGACCCGGTCTCCGGGAAAGCCCCTTGATTCGGAGTCATGCCATGAAGACCAAGCTGCGTAGTTTCATCGGTGTCACGCTGTTTGCGGGGGTTTGCTCGCTGGCTCAGTCGTCGGCGGCGGCCGATCCGAGCACGCTCTCCGGGCGCGCCAAGGTTTACGAATCGCTCGATCAGAGCTCGCTCGAGCACGTGACGAGCGCGAGCGCCCTGAGCACCGAGCTGCGCTTCGAGAATGTCGCGCCCACTCGGATCTGGAAGCTGCTCGAGCACGGTGAGAAGGTCGAGTGCTTGGACTGCATTCCGCGCGTCTCGAAGCTGCTCTATAACTCGAACGCCAAGACCCGCGAGATCAGCGCGTGGTGGTTGCGTCGGCGCATCTTCGGCGTGTTCGGGCCGGGCGAGGTGTATTCGCAGGTCATCGGCACGCTGCAAAACAGCGATGAGACTGATTTCAACCGCGCCTACGCCGCCAACGCCATCGGTGAATTCCTGAATCCTGCCGGCGTTCCGGTGGTCAGCAAGGCCGCGCTTTCCGACGCAGCTGCGTCCGTGCGACTGGCGTCCGTGCAGGCTCTCGAACGCCTCAACAACGAAGGCTCCGAGATGGCGATCGGACAAGCCTTGGGAGACAGCGACGAAGGCGTGCGCCTCGCGGCGCTGCACGCAGCGATTTCCATCAACGTGTTTAGCAGCGTCGACCAAATCCTGGTGCTCTTTGGTGATCCCTCCGCGCTCGTGCGGCGAAGGGCTGCCGAGGCCGTCGGCGCGATGAAGCTCAGCGACGCCGTGATGGGGCTCGTGGCGCTGACGGACCAGCGCGAGTCCGCGCCCGAGGTGAGGGCTGCGGCGGTGTGGGCGATCGGCCAACTTGCCGACTCGGCGGCCAGACCTGCGGTCGAAGCGGCGCTTTCCGACTCGAATCCGCTGGTGCGGAACGCCGCCGCGATTTCGTTGCGCCGGCTGTGATCCCGAGCGCGCGAACCGCGCGCCGACATCGTGATAGGCTAGTCGCTCTGCCGACGATGCGAATGCATACTCCACGCTCGGGTTTTTGGTTCTTCGTTGCAGGTGCTTGGCTCGCCCTCGCAGGTTGTCAGCGCGACGGGCAGGTTGAGTCGAGCACCTATTACAGTCGCAAGATTGGCCCCTTGCTGGAGCAGTCCTGCGCGACGAGTCCGACCCGCTCGAGCTGTCACGTGGTGGCTGACGGCGACCAAGAGCGCGCCAACGCGCTCGGAAACCTGAGCGTCGAGAGCTTCGACAATCTCGACCGGCGCCGCGACCTCTTGGTGAACTACGGCCCATACGGGATCCCGGGGCTATTGTTGAAGGTCGTGCCGAGCTTCAAGCTCAACCTGACCTCTTGGAGCTCGGATCAGCCGACGATCATCAGCACCGACATCGCGCACGCGGGCACGCGACAAATCGACTTCGCGAGTCCCACCTTTACGACGTTGCAGAAGTGGACGGCGAACGGGGCGGCGGAGAACAACGCGCCGGCGGCGGCAGTCGTGGTCGAGCAATCGAGCTGTTCGGACGTGCTCGGGACGGACGATCTATTCGACCCGAACACGGATCCCACGACCCCCGATTTTCAGCAGTTTCAGTCCTCGGTCAACCCTCTGCTCGGGCAGCGCTGCGCCGCCGGGAATTGCCACGGCTCCCTGGCGAATTCCCTGCATTTGACCTGTGGCCAAACTGCCGAGCAGGTGCGCTGGAACTACTTCGCCGCTGGGGATTACATCTCGAAGGACGCCGCCTCCAGCGAAATCCTGCGTCGCACGCTGGCTCCATCCGCGGGGGGCACCTACCATGAACGTGGCGTGTTCTTCACGTCGTTGGACGACGCTGGCTACAAGGCGATCCTCGCTTGGGCGAAGGTCAAGGGTGGCCCGACCCACGTCCCCGACGATCCCGGGTTTTTGATGTTCGCAGAGCGCGTGCAGCCGATGCTGGTCAAGCGTGGCTGCATGATGCTCGGCTGCCACTCAGCAGCCATGTTCCACGACTATCGTCTGCGCGGCGGGAGCGGCGGCCATTTCGGGTTGCCAGCGACGCGCAAGAACTACGAGCTTACGCTGGCGCAGCTGGCGCTCGAGTCGCCGAACCCAAACGCGAGCCGTATTTTGCGCAAGAACTTGGTGCCCGGCGCGGGTGGCATCTTGCATCGCGGCGGCCCGCTGTTCGCCGCCTACGGCAAGCCCGAGGCGTGTGACCTTACGGCGGCCGAGAGCGGGCCTCTGGACGATCAGGCGCCCTATTGTGTGATCGTGGCCTGGATCGCCAAGGAGCGAGCTGCGCGCATGGCGGCGGCCCAGCCGCTGACCGATATCGTTTACGTGAAGCGTGCGCCGCGCCCGCTGCCCGACACACCGCAGGATTGGGAGACGTTTGCCCCAGGCGCGGACGTGGTGCGCGTGGCGGCGACGCTCGCCGCGAACGGCAGCATCTCGCTGGGCGCGAGTTCGAGTCTGTCCAGCCTGTGCGGGCTCGACCCGGCCAGCAGCGAGGCCCGGCGGCCCGCGGTTTCTTGGGACGGCAAGCGCATTGCTTTTTCTGCGCGTAGCTCGGCGACCTCGCCGTACAGAATTTACGTGGTCGATGGCGCGACCTGCGCGGTCGACCCGGCGATTGACGCGATGCCCGTCGACGAGGACAAGCAGGCGATTTTGCCGAACGGCGCGCTGCTTCATAACCTCGATCCGGCGTTCGCGCCCGACGGGCGTATCGTGTTCGTGTCGACGCGGGGCAACCTGCTCACCAAGACTCCGCTGCTCGCGAGCGGTCCGTCACGCACGCCTGCCGATCCCAGCAAGTGGAACACCAACCTCTACGTGAGTGACGGCGGCGGCGCGATTCGCGAGCTTACCTTCCTGCTGAATCAAGAGATGCTGCCTGCGTTCATGCGCGACGGGCGTGTGATCCTGACCACCGAGAAACGCGCGCCGAACTTTTATCAATTGTCAGGTCGGCGCATCAACCTCGACGGCGGCGACTATCATCCGCTGTTCGGGCAGCGAGCGACGATTGGTTTCAACCAATTGACCTCGGTCGTCGAGCTCGCAGACAAGAACTTCGCCGCGATTCTGAGCGAGCCGTCCGCTGCGCATGGCGCTGGCACACTTGCCATCATCAACCGCAGCATCGGGATCGACCAGCGCAGTGAGACTCCCGCCGACTACTTGATCGACAAGAGCGCCATCGATTTCCCGAACGAGAGCTTTTACCAGCACTCGATTCAAATCGTGGATCCAGCGGCGACCGGACGGCTCGCCATGACGCAAGGCGCATACCTCGCGCCTTCGCCGTTGCCCGATGGGCGTCTACTCGTGAGCTATGCGGCAAATGTCGTCAATTTGCAGCAGTTTAGTGGTGATTTCGACGTGGTCGTGGTCGACCCGACGAGCGCTGCGCGCACGCCGCTCATCACTGGCGCGGACGACGCGCTCTGGCCGGTAGCCGTTTATGCTCGGCAGAATCTCGGCGTGTTCCGTTCGCGGCTCGACGAAGCCAACGGCGCGACGCGTATCGACGATACGCGCGGCGACTCTGCGGAGATCACCTTCATGGATCTGCCGCTCTTGACCTCGCTCCTGTTCCAGAACACGCGCGGACGCCGGGTGATTCCCGACGGACGACCTCCCGTGCAAGTGTGGCAAAGCCTACCTCCGGAGGCCAGCGTTACGAGTTTCGCGAGCGGCGGCTCGTTCGTCGTCGACGACGCGTACGGACAGGTCTACGTGCGTCGAGCGCCGCTCGGGCAGGTCGTGCCCAACGCGGATGGCTCGGTCAAAGTCGGGCTACCCGGCGGCATGCCCTATGTGCTCGCGGTAGACCTCAAGCTCGACGGCGAGGCCAAGCCCACGCTGCATTTTCAACGTGAAGAAATGCAGGTCTATCCAGGCGAAGTGGTGCGCCAGTCCTTCCGCCGCCAATTCTTCAACGGCTTGTGCGGCGGCTGCCACGGCTCGATCAGCGGGCGCGAAGACCAAGTGGCCGTGATTCCGGACATTCTGACCCAAGCGTCGCAGGTCTCTGCAAAGAACGAGGACGCCGTCCAGCTGATGAGCCAAGGCGTCGGGTCCGTGCAGGCGCCGCCGTTCCCGTAGCTGCTATTGGATGACGACGGACTTGGCGACGGTGACTTTGTCGCCGTCGTAGGCGGGGATTTTCGCGCGGCGTAAGGTCGCCGCAATGCAGCCTCCGGTTGCAGTGCCTGCGAAGGGGGGGCCGCTCACACTGGCGCTGGTGACACGGCCCGAGGGCGCGAACGTGATTGTGACCGATGCCGTTCCTGAGGGATCACCGGGCTTGCGGCACGAAGAGGCCTGCGCCACTTGCGCACCGAGGGCTGACGCGGCGGCGGCGCGATCGAAGCCGGCGCCGACCGGGGCCGCTGGCTCTGACCTGTGAACCACGACCTGCGTTACCGGCTTGTCCGGCGCCGCCGAGGACTCGACGGAGGGCTTTGGCGGACCGCTCGCTGCGCCTTCCGGCGAGGGTTTGCGGGTGCCGGGCGCGCCGCGTGATGAGACTTTGGGTCCGGTCGCGGCCGTGTCTGCTCGCACAGGCTCTGGGCTTGGAGCCGCGGACGAAGCCGCGGCAGGGGTAGCGCGCAGCGCGCTTTCTACGGGAGCCGCGCTCTCTGCCACGCGGTCGTGCGCACTCGGCGTTGGCGCGGGCAGCGGTGTGTGCCGACTGAGCGTGCCGGTCGCGAGCACCGCGCCGCTGACGGCGAGCGCGCCGAGCGCGACGGCGAGCGGACCAAAGCGTCGCTTGGGTGCGGTTGTTGCGGTTGTTGCGGTTGTCGGGGTGGCGTCAGCGCCACGATTGGCTGGGTCACGCGCAGGCGGCCGGCTATCTTCCGGAGTCGCGGCGAGCTCGACGGGGATCTCGGGGCTCTCTTTGGTTGCTGGCGGCGGTTCGGAGGCTGCCTTGCGTGTTAGGTCCGCGAAAGACGGGCTGATCAGGGCCGCCGCGGTGCCCGGGCTTCCGCGTAGGCCAAGGAGAAAATCCACATCCTCCGGCGAGCGCGGGTCGTGTTGTTGCGCATCGGAGTGCGTGAGGTCGAAGAGGGGGGGCGCGCTGCTCAGCGTGCCCGGGCCCGCGGGCGGCTCCGAGTACGCCATGTCCGACAGGTCGACGGCTCGCCCCGCGGACGACTCCGGCGCTGCGTCGAACAGGTCGTGAGCCACTCCGCGCGAGTCAGGGAGAAGACCTGGATCGAGCGCCACCAAC
>JAEUAF010000728.1 GCA_019695485.1 Sorangium sp. | reverse complement strand
TGTGACGGAGTGTTAATCCGAGCGCTAGCTCGATCAGCACGATCGGTAGCCAGGTTCCGAGCCCTCTGGGGCGAGGCTTGCCTTTCGCGCTGCGCGCTCCGGACGCGGCGGCGAGCAACTGTTCGGCTGCGCCGACCGCGCCGAGTGCCAACGCAAACCAGGCTACGAGCAGGGCGCGTTCGCCATGGTGTGTCGGCGCGGAACCGCGAACGTCCCCCGCCCACGAAAGCAGCACCACGCCGGCGGCTGGGCCCAAAAACCGCCACGGCAAGCGCTGCCAGACCGTTCGATTGACCAGCGCGGCAAGCCCGACCACCAGCGATGTGAGGAAGAGCTCCGGCTCGCCCCGCAACAGCGCGCTCGGTGTGCGCAGGCAGCGCCCGAGCAGCGAGTCTTCCACGCCGAGCGCGGCGCGGTACGCCGTCACCCGGGTGATGAAGAACGTGGCTTCACCGTGACGCACGACGCCGTGGAGGAGCCACAAGAGCGGGAATCCGAGCGCGACGCCGGCGGCGAGGCCAACCACGCGGTCCTTCTCGAGCCAGGCGTCGCGCGCGCTCAGCGCCGCAAATAGCCCCGCGACCGCCCACGCCTCGTAGCGCGAGCCCGCCGCAATGAAGAGCGCCGCTGCGCCCCACAGCCGCCAGTTGCCGGACTTGGTGAGCGTCGCGGCGCCGAACACGACCAAGGCGGCGGTTGGTAGTTCGGGAACCGTCGCTGCGCCGAGGTACGCGGAATGCGGCAAGGCGGCACACAGCAGCGCCCCGACCACGGCCGCCGCGCGGCCCAGGCCAAGGACGCGAGCCGAAAACCAGAGCAGCACGACGCTGGCAATGCCGAGCGCCACCGCAACAGCCTGGGCGACGCGCAGCTCGCGCCCAAAAACCGCAAGGGCGCCCCCATAGACGTAGAAGGGAAAGGGCAGCCAGCTCGAGCCCGTCGGATCGACGTTGGGCGCAACCGCGAAGCGCTCGGCGATGACGACTCGGGCGTAGTCGTCGTCGCTAATCGCGCGAAACCCAGACCACAGGACAGCGGCGCTAACCAGCGCCTTGAATGCAGAAACCAGAGCCGCGTCCGCCCAAGAGCGGCGCGCAACGATCACTTCCGAGCCGAGCTCGCGGGGGCCGGCGCCGGTAGTTTTGCCTTGCTCGTCTTCTGCTGCGCCGAGTGGGCGCGCTTTTGCAGGGACTCGTCAGCGGACGACGAAAGGTAGGCGAGCGTGATGCTGGTCGAGAAGAAGATGGTGGCCGTGGCCCAGGTGGTGCGAGTGAGGAAGTTCCCCGCGCCGCGCCCGCCGAACACCTGTTGAGCCCCAGCGCCGGTGAACGCGCCAAGGCCGCCGCTCTTACCCGGTTGAATGAGGACGACCAGCATCAAGAAAATGCACGCGAGCACGTGCACGACGACTAGCGGGGTGTGGATGATTTCGACCATCGTCGGATTTCCAGGAAGCGGGAGCGAAGGTTACTACGGTTGAAGCAGTCACGGACGGTCGTCTCGGGGCGATTTTGCCCCGAGACGTAGGGGGAGTGGGCTTAGCGCGGCTAGCGCGGGGCTGCCTTTGCAATCTTGGCGAAGCCCTCGGCGTCGAGCGAGGCACCGCCGACGAGCGCGCCGTCGATGTCCGGGCAAGCCAACAGCACGCTGGCGTTGTCGGCCTTCACGCTTCCGCCGTACAAAATGCGCGTGCCCTGGGCGAGCGTCGGGTTCAGGTCGTTCAAACGCTTGCGGATGGCGGCATGCACTTCTTGGGCTTGCTCCGGAGTCGCTACCTTGCCGGTGCCGATTGCCCAAACTGGCTCATAGGCGATCACGCCATAGCCGGGGCGCTTATTGAGCTCGGCGGAGAACGCATCGAGCTGGCGGAAGACGACCTCGAGCGTGCGGTTCGCCTCGCGCTCCTCCAGCGTTTCGCCGATGCACGCGATCGGGCAGAGCCCGGCCCGCATTGCGGCGGCCACTTTGTCGTGGACCAGCGCGTCGGTCTCGCCGAACAATTGGCGCCGCTCGCTGTGGCCCAAGATCACCCAACGACAGCCGGCCTCGAGCAGCATCGGGGCGCTGATCTCGCCGGTAAAGGCGCCCGAATCCTTCGGGTAGAGATTCTGCCCGGCCACCTCGACTCGCTTCTCCTCGAGTTCGTGAGCGACTGCGGCCAATGCCGTGAAGGGCGGCGCCACAACCAACTCGACGTTGGGCGCGACCTCGCGGGTCGCTTGGGCTACGGCTCCCGCTAGCTCCACTCCATTTGGGCCACCAGCGTTTAACTTCCAATTTCCTGCAATGAGATATTTGCGTGTCACGTTGCACCACTGCGCAAAGCCTCGAGGCCGGCGAGCCTCCGTCCCTCGAGAACTTCGAGGCTCGAACGGCCGGCGGTCGAGACGAAACCGATTCTACTCGTAACTGCTGTTTGTGCCTGCGAGAGGGCGTGGAGGGTGTCGTCGCCGACGACCACGCCGAAGCCCGAGATTTCCGAGAGGAGTCGGGCAAACTCCAAAGTCTGCGCGGCGAAGGTTGGGTTCTTGTAGGCGCCGAGCGGGCCGCACCAGAGCACAGTCTTGGCGCGAGGTAGCCAGGCGGCGAATCGCTCCAGCGTCTTCGGACCGATGTCGAGCGCCATTTGCCCGTCGCTCAATGCATCCGAGGCGTAGGCGTGGGCACTCGAAGCATGCGGGCCTGCTGCCACCATGATGTCACTAGGCAACACGACGTCGGTGCCGCGGTCGCGCGCGAGGTTCAGTAGTCCGCGTCCGCGCGCCAAAAGCGAGGGGTCGACGGAGGAAGCCTTCATGTTCTGGCCGCGCGCCGCCAGCAGGGTGTTGCCGAGCGTTCCACCCACCAGCACGGCGTCTGCGCGCTCCAAGAAGGTCTGCACGAACTCGAAAGCGTGCGCGGCGTCCGCACCGCCGGCCACGACGACGAACGGGCGTTCGAGTTTCTCCGTCACGCGCGTGAGCGCGGACAACTCGCCTTTCAGTCTGAGCCCCATCGCGCGTTCGCGCAGCATGCGCGGCAGTTGGTTCGAGCTCGCGTGAGCGAAGCGCGACTCGCGCAAAGAGTCGTTGATGTAGACGTCCGCGTAGGAGCAGAGCTCGCGCGCGAAGCCCTCGTCGTTGTCGGCCTCCTCCGGGTGACGCGCCAGATTCTCGAGCAAGCAGACCTGGCCTGGGCGCAGATCCTGAACGACCTTGCGCGCCGCATCGCCGACGCAGTCGTCCGGGAGGTAGACGTCGCAGGCGAGCAGCTTGGCGAGCTCCACCGCAAACGGCTCGAGTGTCGGGGCTTCGCCACCCGCCAAGACTCGAGCCGCGAGCACGACGCGCGCGCCCGCTTTCAAGGCGTACTCGATGCTCGGAACCACCTGGCCGAGCTTCACCGGATCGGGGCTCGCGTCGTCCGCGGGAGCGCCGAAGTCGGTCCGCACGAAGACGCGCTGATGCTCGAGCGAAAGCTCTTCGATACTGCGGAGGCCGTCGAGAATTCCCATGGGCGGGGCGGACGAGCGAGGGTTCTAGCTTGGCGAACGGATTGGAACTGCCGAAATCGGCAGGTTTGGGGATTAGGAGCAGCCGGACCGAGCACGCGAACGCGGCGGGAAGCTAGCGATCGGGGGGGAACCGGTCAAGGCAAGCCGTGACTCTCCAGCCAGAACAGACGCCGTCGGAGCACGGTTCTGGGGCCTCTGAGCCCCAGCCGGCGATCCCAATTCAGGCGACGACGCCCTCGCGCCTCCGCAGAAAACCGGGCGTAGCCGGGGCTCTTAGGCGACGAACGCGCCTAGCCTGCGAAAGCGCTGGTACCGATCTTCCCGCAGCTCATCAGGGGGTAGTCGGGAAAGCCGACCCAGCTGGTCCCACAGCGCACGGTCGAGGCGGCGGGCCGCGTCGTCGTGGTCCTGGTGGGCGCCTCCGGGCGGCTCCTCCACGATATGATCGACGATGCCAAACTCGAGCAGGTGGGGCGCCGTGACCTTGAGCCGCTCGGCGGCATCGGGCGCGCGATCGGCGGTTTTCCAGAGAATCGCCGCGCAGCCTTCAGGCGTGATCACCGAGTAGTAGCTAAATTCGAGGACCAATACGCGGTTCGCGACGCCGAGCGCGAGTGCGCCGCCTGAGCCACCCTCGCCAATCACCGCGGTGACGATCGGGACGCCGACTCGCGACATGACCTCGATTGCGTGCCCGATCGCTTCGCTCTGGCCGCGCTCTTCGGCGCCGATCCCGGCTGCTGCGCCCGCGGTGTCGACGAAGGTGAAGATCGGTAGGCCGAAGCGCTCCGCGAGCTCGTAAACGCGGATGGCTTTTCGGTAGCCTTCGGGGTTTGGCATCCCGAAGTTACGTTGCATGTTCTCCTTGGTGGAGCGCCCCTTTTGGTGGCCGACGATGGCCACGCTGCGCCCGTGATAGCGCCCGATTCCAGCCAGGATCGCCGGGTCGTCGGCGAAGCGGCGATCCCCGTGAAGCTCGACGAAATCGGTGAACAGACGATCGACATACTCGCGGGTGTAGGGGCGGTTCGGGTGCCGCGAGAGCTGCACCTTCTGCATGGGGCTAAGCTTCGCGAACACTTCGCGAGCAAGCTTCGCCGCTTTGTCTTCCAGACGCTTGAGCTCGGGGCCAAAACGCTCGTCCGAGCTCGCCAACTGACGTAGCTCACGAACGCGAGTGACGAGCTCGACTACCGGGCGTTCGAAAGCGAGGACATGAGCCATACGCGCCCGACTTTGACGGAAAGCTTGAGCGAAGTCGAGCCGCGGCGCGCCTGGCGCAGTGCGTCGTAGCGGCGTGCGCGTTCTGAGCGGCCGCTACCCGACGAAACTCAGCCGCCCATGATTCCGAGCACAGCGACGGCAGCTGCGGCGAACTGTGCAAACGGGCTCGCCACCTGGCGCGCTTCCGACTGCTGGAAGAGGCCGGTCACGAACTCCAGCGCCAAGTCGATTTGATCAACCTGGCAGAGCAGTAGATCTCCCGGCTCGAGCGCAGCGATGGCGCCGCCAATCGCGGCAAGTTCGCCCTTGGCTTGCAGAATTCGGCGTGGGCGCTGGGCGCGCGCAAAGCCCTGGCACATCAAGCGAATGATCTCGCCGTCCGCCCGACCGCGCGTGCACTGGTCTTCGTAGATGTAAATTTCGTCGAAGAAACCGCCGATAATCTGAGCCTGGCGAATGATGTCTTCGTCGCGGCGATCCCCGGCCGCCGTGTAGACCACCTTGCGTCGGCGGTGCGGCATCTTCTCGATCGCCTCCGAGAGCGCGATGAGCGCGGAGGAGTTGTGCCCGTAGTCGAGAATCACGGTGCTGTCGCGGTGCGTCAGCACGTTGAAGCGTCCCGGCGTGGTGCCTAGATCGCTCGTGAACGTCTCGACGCCGTTGCGCAGCGCGTCCATCGACAGCCCGAGCCAATAGCCGGCAGCCACCGAGGCGAGCAGGTTATCGACCTGGAAACCGATGCGTCCGCCATGAGTGAGGGGCAGCTGATCGAGGCGCGCCACGCGGCGTTCATCGCGACCGGAAGCGAGCACGATGTGACCGTCACGCACGGTGACGGCTTTGCCACCTTGCCGCCGATGCGCAGCAAGCACTGGTGAATCCGGGTTGCGACTGAAGAAGATCACCGTGCCCAGGCAGAGCTCGGCCATGCCAACCACCAGTGCGTCGTCCGCGTTCAACACGGCGGCGCCGTGCTTCGACACGCGGCGCACGGGGATTTCCTTGACCCGCGCCAGATCCTCGACGGTGTGAATGCCGCCCATGCCGAGGTGGTCGCCTTCGGCCACGTTGGTCACGATCGCAACGTCGCACCAGTCGAAGCCGAGGCCTTCGCGCAACATGCCGCCGCGCGCGGTTTCGAGAACGGCTGCGTCCACGCGAGGATGGGACAGCACGACGCGCGCGCTCTTCGGCCCGCTGCAGTCACCAGTGTCGATGCGCCGGCCCTCGACGTAGATGCCGTCGGTGCAGGTCATGCCCACGCGCTTGCCCGACTTTTGGAGCAAGTGAGCGACGCAGCGCGTCGTCGTCGTCTTGCCGTTGGTCCCGGTGATGGCGACGATCGGAATGCGTGCGTCGTCGCCGCGGCCGAACATCGACTCGATGATGTTCACGCCGACCGCTC
Source organism: Sorangium sp. (assembly GCA_019695485.1). Lineage (GTDB taxonomy): Bacteria > Myxococcota_A > Polyangia > Polyangiales > Polyangiaceae > PMG-095. The sequence continues at coordinate 4,595 of JAEUAF010000728.1, read as the reverse complement.
GGCCCTTGCCGCTCGAGGGTTCGAGATGCATGCGCAGTCCGGGCGCGGCATTGACTTCGACGATGGCGCCGCGTGTCCGCTCGAGCGGCTGGTCGACGCGGGTTGCCACGACGTCGATGCCAGCAATGTCGAGGCCAATCATCTCGGCTGCCTCGACGGCTCGGCGAGCGACGTCGGGATGGACTTCATCCGTGACGTCGGCGGCCATGCCACCGGTACTGAGGTTGGCGTTGCGACGTAGCGTCACGACCTGACCGCGCGTCGGCACCGATTCCGGCGTGAGCCCTTGCTCCGTCAGAATCTCGAGGCCAATGGCGTCGAGTCGGATCTTGCTGAGAGAGGTCGAGTGATCGTCGCCTCGGCGGGGGTCCTGATTTTCAATCGCGACGAGCGCGCGGATGCTACTCACGCCGTCGCCGGTGATTTGGGGCGGCTCGCGTCGCGCGGCGGCAGCTAGGCGCCCACCGATCACGAGCAAGCGGAAGTCCGCGCCCTCCACGTGGCGCTCGACGATGACCTCGCCGTCATTGGCGACCGCGATCTCGAAGGCGGCGCGCACGGCGGCCTCGGTGCTGAGGCGCACGGACACGCCTTTGCCCTGGTTGCCTTTGCGCGGCTTCACCACGACCGGCACCCCAATCGCCTGCGCAGCCGCCCAGGCGTCGTCCGCGGTCGCGGCATGGCGGCCTTCCGGAACTGGCACGCCGACCGCGGACAAGAGCGACTTCGTGAGCTCTTTGTCCTGAGCGATCGACTCGGCAATGGCGCTCGTACGGTCGGTCTCGGCCGCCCAGATCCTGCGTTGGCGAGCACCGAAGCCGAGCGCGACCAAGCTGCCGTCGGTCAGCCGGCGCGCCGGGATGCCCCGGGCCTCAGCTGCGCGTACGATCGCGCCCGTGCTGGGGCCAAGGCGCACGCCCTCGTTCAGTTTGCGGAGTTCCACGATCTGAGGGGCAAGGTCAAAGGGCCGGTCAGCGAGCGCTGCATTCAGGAGCTCGACTCCGAGCTCCAACGCGCGCTTGCCGACTTCCTCTTCACGGTATTGAACCGCGATCCGGTACTCCTGACCGACCCGCACTTCGCGGGCGAACGTGGCGCTCACCGCTGAGTCGGCGGCGCACTGCACGGCGGCGACGAGCTCGGTGAACAGCCGCGCCCAAAATAGGCCGGACCCCGGCTGATAGCTCGGAACGCCGTCTTCCTCGAAGAGGTGTTGGGCGACCTCAGCCGTTAGCCGGTGCTGGAGGCGCTCGAACACCTTCGCGTCGAGGCGGTCTGATTCGAAACTCAGAACCGCTTCGATAACGGTGTCGTCTGACCAAAGGTTGGGGCCGCGCAGTACGCGAAGAGACTCTGTTTTCATCGGCAATGTTCTACGGAGGCGAGGCCTGAAACCCTCCTCCGGGTCATGCCCTTCTCGGCGAGCCGCGCCAGTGTAGTGAAATGGCTGGCAGTCGTCGCCGGCTGGACGAATAGCAGATCGGCAGGGCCGAGTTCGTCAACCTTTTGCGAGAGGGTTTCGATTAGATTCCCAATCGGGTACAGTTTTAGACCGGCCGTCTGCCCAGCTGGTCCCGAGAGTGCGTCAAGAAGCGAGGCTGATTCCCCGCTGGTTGCGACCCCCACTGTCGAAAAGCTGCTCGCAACGATCTTTCCAGCGGCGGAAGCGTCTTCTGCGCGCCAATCCGCAGGAACCTCGAGCAAAGCGTGCAAGCGCCGGTCGGGAAAAGCTTGTTTCAGCGTCTGAAGCCAGCTGCCCAGGGCCGAGGGATTTCTGCTCGGCGTTACCACCGTCAGAAGCCCTCGACACTCGAACAGCGCGACCCCACCCTTGTCGAGAAGCCGTTCGACTCCAGTCCGAACGGTGTCGGGGGTGAGATTGAGGGCCAAACCGGCCGCAGTTGCGGCCAGCAGGTCCTCCACGAACATCTGTGGAAGCCCGAACACGGCGCACGAGAGACGGTCGAGCTCAAGGACGTATTCACGCCGTCCGTCTCGAAAGGCAACGACGCGGTTCCCCTCGAGGGCGACCGCAAGCCCCCCATGTTGAATATGGTCCCAAATTGGGGCACTACCGGCGGACCGGCCAAAGTAGGCGATCTTTCCTTTGCAGTTCTCCGCCATGGCGGCCGCGTCGGGGTCGTTGGCGTTCAGGACCGCGTATCCAGTCTTTGCAACCACGTCGACCGGCGCTCGCACTGCCTTGAGCACCGTCTTCAACTCGTCCACGTACTGGCGCGCTAGGTGATCGCCCTGACCCACGTTCGTGACCACCGCTACGTCGCAGCGATCGAAGGCGAGTCCTTCATCGAGCACGCTCGCTTCGGACACCTCGAGCACGATGGCATCGACGAACGGATTCATCAGCACGCGGCGCGCGCTGTCCGCGTTCGTCGCGTCGTCTTCGGCGAGCGCGCGTTCGCGAATGCGCACGCCGGCCGAGTCCGCTTGACCGACGCTGCGCCCCGCTGACGTCAGCATGGAGGCGATCAACGCGGAGGTGAACGTCTTCCCGTTCGTGCCCGTGATGGCGACGAGCGGCACGCGGCCGGTCTCGCCTTCGCGAAAGAGTTGTCCGACGATGGCTTCCCCGACGGGACGCGGCTTGCCGACGAGGGGCTTCAAGTGCATCACGAGCCCTGGGCTCGCGTTGACCTCGATCACGGCGCCGTCCTGGCGTTCGAGCGGGCGGCTGATGTCTTCCGCGATGAGGTCGATGCCCGCCACGTCGAGCCCAATTGTCTGCGCAGCCAGCACGCAGCTTGCCGCGACGTCGGGGTGCATGCGGTCCGTCTCATCCACCGTGAGATCCCCGTTGTAGTGGATTAGCACCGTGCGCCCGTTGGCGGGCACGGACTTCGCGTCGAGGCCCTGGCGCCGCAAGAGCTCGAGCGAAATCTGGTCGAGGACGAGCGTCGTGAGCGGCTGCGCCGCGTCTTCGCCGCGCTTTGGGTCCTGGTTGGCGAGCGCCACCAATTCCTCGATCGAGTGCACGCCGTCGGCGACGACTTGGTCGGCGTCACCGCCTGCCGCGGCGACCGCGCGATCACCCACCACCAGCACGCGGTATGCCGTGCCAGAGATGAAGCGCTCGACGACGACGCCGCTCCCTTCCTTCGAGGCGTAGTCAAAGGCCGCGAGCACGGCGGCCTTGTCTTCCAGCCGAATCGACACGCCGCGCCCATGGTTGGCATCTTGTGGCTTGACGACCACGGGCAAGCCGAGCGCGCTCGCGGCGAGCCATGCATCTTCTGGGTTTTGCGCGACGCGACCCGCGGGAACGGGCACGCCGACCCCGGACAAGAGCTTGCGCGTGAGCTCCTTGTCTTGCGCGATGGCCTCGGCGATGGCGCCGGTGCGCGCGGTCTCTGCGGTCCAAATCCGACGCTGGGCCTTGCCGTAGCCGAGCTGCACCAGATTGCCATCCGTGAGGCGAATCGCCGGGATGTCGCGGGCCTCGGCGGCGCTCACGATGGCTTGCGTGCTCGGTCCGAGACAATACTGATCGGCGGCCTCGCGCAGCTTGCGAAGCTCGGCGGTCATGTCGAAATCCCGCCCGTCGACGGCGGCCATGATCAGGGCGTGCGCTGTGCGCATGCAAGTCTCGGCGAAGTGGTGGTCCTCGCACTCGACCACCACTTTGTAGACGCCGCGCTCGCTGGTCTCACGCGCGCGCCCGTAACCGAGCGGCATGTGGCTCAAGGACTGCAACTCGAGCGTGACGTGCTCGAGCACATGTCCGAGCCAAGTCCCCGTGCGCATGCGCTGGAAGAACCCGCCGCGCTCGCCGATGCTGCAACGGTGCTCGACCATCGTCGGCACCCATTGCATCACCCGGTCGTTGAAGCCGGGCAGCGTGTTGGAAGGGAAGTCTTCGAAATGGCCGAGGTCCACCCAGGCCTCGATCACCGGAAAGTTACCCCAGATGTTCGGTCCCTTGAGGGCGAGGATTTTTCGGATCTGCATGGGTTTTGGGGCGCGGGTAGGCGCGCGGGGCAGCATCCTGAGCCAAGCCGGCCCGGAGCGCCAGCCGCGGAGTGAGCCACGAAAGGCCCCCAAAAGCGCGGCGACACTTGCCTTCGGCGACGGTTCGGCTCAACGTCCGCGCCCATTCGGGCATTTTGCGCCGCCGCCATGACCGATCCCACCCCGTTTCTCTCTTTGGAATCGAGCGCTTTTCAGGGCCTCAGCCTGAACGAGGGCGAAGCGATTCGCGCCGTCTTTCGTCCGGACCTGGACGAGCGGCTGCACTACGCCACTGGCCTCTTGGTGCTCACCTCCGAGCGGCTTTACATCCAGCACGCGGATGCGAACTGGGGCCACATTACGCTCGTGCCCGAGCTGTCGCTCCGGCAGAGCGAATACGCGGGGCTCGGCGAGCTCTGCGTGCTCGAGGCGGGGCGGCCGCTCGCGCGCTTTCAACACACGCTTTCGGAGGCGCGCGCTGCCGCGAGCTTCGTCGACGCCTTCGAGGCGCTCGAGTTGTTCGGCATCAACCGCGTGCGGGCTCGCCCCGAGGCCCCGCCCGACGAGATGCCAGAGGCGGCGTCGAGCGTACGCATGCCGCTCTTGCGTTTGCTCGCCTTCGCGCGTCC
>JAEUAF010000637.1 GCA_019695485.1 Sorangium sp. | reverse complement strand
CGAGTTGGCGTGACCTCCTCGGAGTCGTCAAAGAGCGTAGCGCCGGGTTGGGTCTTGGCTTCGTCTGGGGCGTGCGACGGAACGAGGCCGAGCAACTCGTCGAGCCCACCGTCTCCCATCGCGAAGCTCGGCAAAGGCGCAGGCTCAGTGCGCCGCGCGGGAGGGACGCTGCCCTCGTCGCGCGCGGGCGGGACGTCACCGAGCGCAAAGCTTGGCAGCGGCAGCGCCTCGACCTTCGACGCCGACGCGCTTCCAGTTGGAGCGTCGCTCATCTCGAAGCTTGGCAGCGGGGTGGACTCGGCCTTCGTCGGCTCCAGGCGCTGCTTGGCGGCGAGGATGGTAAATCGTGCGGTTTCGAGACCAAACAGGCCCGCCGCTGGAACTTCGCGCCACATCTGCTCGTCGGCGCGCAGCCCCTCGTATAGCCATCGAATGTCGACTTCTTGCGTGGCGGGGCGATCAGAGCCGAGCCAGTCGAGCACCATCAGCACGAGCCCAGTGAACGCCGAACCGCCGAACGAGTCCGGCAGGGCGCTGTTGCGCACGGCCACCAAGGCCGACACCGAGGGCGCGTTCTCAGTCAGCACTTGGCCGACGGAATTGACGACTTCGAGCAGGCTCTGTCCGGAGTCCACGACCGCAGCCGCGTCCACGATCAGGCACGACGCGCGCGCGTGCACCAAGAACAGGTTGCGCAAGCGGGTCAACGACAACGTACCGAGACGCTCGCCGTCCAGTAGCAGCGCGGGTCCGCGGTCTTCGGAGAGCACGGTGTATCCGGAGAAGTAGACGAGCAGCTCGTCGACCGGCTCGGTCTGGGCGATCAGCCGTTGCTCGATGCGCTCCGCCAACCCACGTTCCGCTTCGAAGCGGATCACTTTGAAGCCCGCGTCGGGTTCGGTCAGGCGTCGCTCAATCAGATCCCCATCCACGTGAGCGGATGGAATCTGAGTAAGCTTTTCATTCTTCTCGTAGGACGAATCGACGATGAGCGCGAGGCGCATAGTGGGGACTAAAGGAGAGGAACCATACTTTCGATTCCGGGACCTGCCCAGGCGAAGCCGCCCACAATTTCCTTCCGCTTCGGAAGCGCCCAGGCGCCGCTCCGTCGCGCGCAACCACGAAGCGCCGGCCTTGTCCAGTCGCGCCACAAGATTCGCGTATGCATTTCCGGACTCGAACGGCCGGCCGCCGGCAAACGCCCACCCGCGACATGACGAGGCGCCCCGCAGTACTCTGAAACGCGCATGTCACACGAGCGAATGCAGTGGCTCGTCGAGCGCTTGAGGCGGGATCTCGAAAGCGCAGACCCCGCCAGGAAGCACGCGTCGACGCGCCCCATAGACCCGAAGCTTGGACTCGAATTTCTCGAGTCCATGTTGCTCGCTCGCCATCTCGATCGCGCCGCGCACGAGCTTCGCGCCAGCGGTCACGGGCACTACACGATTTGCGGAGCGGGCCACGAATCGAACGTCGTCCTGGGCCGGCTCACGACGCCCAACGATCCGAGCTTGATCCATTATCGGAGCGCCGCCTTGATGATTGAGCGCGCTCGTCAGGTGCCAGAAGTGGACGCCGTGCGAGACATCGCGCTGTCGCTGGTAGCTTCTCGAGACGAGCCTGCGAGTGGTGGCCGCCACAAGGTCTTCGGGAACAAGAAGCTTGGTATCATCCCACAGACCAGCACAATCGCGTCACACTTGCCACGCGCTGTGGGGCTTGGCTTCGCGCTCGAGCGGCGCGCACAGCTAGGGCTAACGCCGAAGACGCGAGCCATCGCCCTCGCGAGCTTCGGCGACGCCAGCATCAATCACAGCACTGCCCTCGGCGCGCTCAACGCGGCGGGCTGGGCCACACACCAGAGTCTCCCGATGCCGGTGCTGTTCGTGTGTGAGGACAACGGGCTCGGGATCAGCGTGCGCTCCCCTGCCGGCTGGGTGAAAGAGCGAATCAGAACGCTGCCGCAGATTCGCCCCTTCTTCGCGCGCGGTAGCGATGTCAGCGACACATATCACGTGGCCGCCGAAGCCGTCGAATACTGTCGTGCAACGCGGCGCCCGGCCATTCTCCACATCGAATGTGTGCGCTTGCTGGGCCACGCCGGCAGCGACGTCGACACCACCTACCGCACGAAGAGCGAGCTCGACCAGGCCTTCGAGCTCGACCCGGTGTACTGTCACGCATTCGCGTTGCTCGCCCAAGGGCACGCGACCCGCGAGCAAGTCTTGGCGCTCGACGCCCGCGCGAGTGAGCGCGTCGACGCCCTGCGCGAGCGTGTGAAGCTGAGCCCGCGGCTCGAGAGTCGCGAAGCCGTGATGGCCCCATTGACGGCGCCACTCGCTGCTCACCTGCGAGAGGCAGAGGCTCGCCCCGCCGAGGCTCGCCCCGCCGAGCGAACGACACAAGCCAGCACGGAGAAGCTCACGCTCGCCCAAGGCATCAATCGCGCCCTTGCGGAGATTCTGGAACGCCGACCCCAAGCCCTGCTATTCGGCGAGGACGTCGCGAAGAAAGGCGGCGTCTACGGCATCAGCAAAGGCCTACTGGATAGATTCGGCCCACTCCGCGTCTTCAACACACTGCTCGATGAACAGACCATCGTCGGGCTGGCGCTCGGTTCAGCAACATTGGGGTTACTGCCGGTGGCCGAGATTCAGTATCTTGCGTATGTTCACAATGCGGAGGATCAACTACGTGGCGAAGCCGCGACGTTCCGTTTCTTCTCGAACGGCGATTACGAAAATCCGATGTTGGTGAGGGTCGCTGGGCTCGCGTATCAGAAGGGCTTCGGGGGACACTTTCACAACGACAATTCGCTCGGAGTGTTGCGCGACATCCCGGGCCTCGTGGTGGCCGTGCCGGCCCGCGCGGACGACGCCTTGGCGCTGCTCCGTGCCGGCGCCGAGCTAGCCGTCGAGGCGGGCCGAGTGGTGGTGTTGGTCGAACCCATCGCGCTCTACCATCGACGCGACTTGCTCACAGGGGACGCGGCTTGGCTCGCGACGGATGCAGGCGAAGTCGCGACGCTCGGGCGCGGACGCCTATACCACGAGGAGGCGCGTGACCTCGTGATCGTGACGTACGGAAATGGTGTCGCCTTCTCGCTGGCCGCAGCTCGGGTCCTCGCCGACCAACACCGGATCTTCGCGCGTGTCCTCGATCTGCGCTGGATCTGCCCGCTGCCCGCCACGGACATCCTGGCGCACGCCCGGGCGACTGGGCGCGTGCTCGTCGTGGACGAGTGCCGGCAGTCGGGCAATCCCTCGGAAGCCATCGCCGCGCTGCTGCTGGATGGCGGCCGCGCACTCGCGTTTCGGCGGGTCACCGGCGCCGACAGTTTCATTCCACTCGGTGAGGCCGCCGACCGCGTGCTCTTGAACGAGCAAGAGATCGTGGAGGCGGCGCTGTCATTGATGTCCGGCGCCGAATCCCCGGGCGCGTGAGCAGCGCTCGCGACTGCCCACGCGCGACCCGGGGCAGCTCACTCAGCTTGGCGAGAAAGGCATTGGTCAGCCTCCGCCAGCGCCATTCCGCACGACGCTCCGCCGACGATCGCAGACACCAGACCACCTAGCAGCGTGGGCGCGCTCTCGAGGGTGTTCTTCACGGCTTGCACACAGGCGAGCGTGGCGCGCGCGACCGGAAGCGCACAGTCGTGCCCGCTGTCGGCACTGGCCGCAGTGTATTGCTCGACGAGAATGGCAACCTCGGGCGGCGGGGAGGCCGAATGCTCCTCTGAGCGAGGCACGGGTTCGCCGCGCGAATCGACGCTGCACGTGTTGGCCGCCAGCGGCTCTTGCTGGCAGATGCCAGCCTCGAAGTCGTAATGAGCGCTCGGCTCGGACGATGGGTTGGAACACGAGATTCTGTCAGGCATGTTGAGTCCTCCGCGAAATTGCATTTGCCAATCGACTCGGACTCGACCCCAGTTGTGAGTAATCGCCCCGCGGCGGGCCTTGCGGAGCCACCAACCGTGAACGGGTCAGATTTGTTTTACCCCTTGAAAACCGCCGCCGGCTGCAACACCCGAGTGCGACGACCAAGGATAATTCGAGCTGTATTGCGTGGGGGTTGCGCGAATGAAGACGCCGGGCGAAAAGACAAGCAGAGGTACGACGATGACCCGCACTTCCATGCCGCTACTGCTTGCGTTCGTGACTACGGCAATCAGCGTGAGCGCCCAGGCCCACATCTCGCTCGATAGCCCGAAGTCTCGCTATTACCAAGCAAGCAAGTCCCAGGCGGATCAGACCAAATTGAAGATGGGGCCCTGCGGCGTCACTGGCGACAAGCGCACGACCGACTCCACCTTGATCACGACCTTTCAACCGGGCCAAACCATTACCGTCAAGTGGACAGAGACCATTCAGCACCCGGGCCACTATCGCATTGCATTCGACAGTGACGGGCAGGACTTCACGTTCCCTGGCACGACGGATCTCGGAACGGGCGTGACCGTCCTCGCCGACAACATCGCCGACAAGAGCAGCAGCGCTTATTCCATGGACGTGACTCTGCCCAACATCGAGTGCCAAAATTGCACGCTGCAGCTGGTGCAGGTGATGACAACCAGCCCGCCCCCGTATAACGCGAGTGGGGATCTGTATTTCAACTGTGCCGACATCG
>JAEUAF010000565.1 GCA_019695485.1 Sorangium sp. | reverse complement strand
CCATGACGCGCTTCGATCTGGCAACTCTGGAGTCGATCCCCGATCCGCTCGCGGGCGCGACGCCGAACCCGAGCCCGCAGCGCGCCACGTCCCCGGGCCCGGCGCGCGGCGCGCTGCAACGTCGGCGATGGCTGGCGCTGCTCTTCTGCGTCGGCTGGTTTGCGGCGGAGCTGTCGCTATCGGGAGTGCGCGGCGACATGGCCCGCCTACCGGGCGGCTACGTTGTGGCCTTGATCGCCCTGCCGTTTGCGGCCGGCGCGCTCTGCTTGGCCTTGGCACTCGCTTCGGGCCGCACCGGGCTCGGCCTGCGAGCGTTGTGGCTCACCAGCGTCGCGCTCGGCGCTCCGTTCGCCTACGTCGTGGCCGGGGGGCTCTGGCCTATGCCGTACCCCGAGGCGCCACGGGGCAACTTGGCGTTCGGCGTGCTGTGCTTTCATCTCGCCATCGCTTGGACGGTGCCGCCGTTCATCGCCGCTGGCATCGCGCTCCGCCGCGCGTTCGTGACGCGCGCCGACGCACGCGGGGCACTGCTCGGCGCTGCCGCCGGCTTGTGCGTGGCGGCGCTGAGTGCGCTGCGCTGCCCGCTTTCGGATCCCGCGCACATCGTGCTGAGTCATGGCGGCGCAGTCGTCGTCAGCGCGGCACTGGGCGCTTGGCTACTGGCTCGCGTCACACGAATCTAAGCAAGCGCAACGCTCGCACTCGGCTGCCGTTCTCAGGGCCGAATGCGAAGACTGAGGTGCTGCGCGAGCCGCCCAACCAGCGCCTCGGTACTCGGCGCAACCTCACCCGCAAATACCGCGACGCCCGCGTCGGACTGCCAATACAGGGTCACCGGCATCCCCGCTACCAGCAAATCCCAATACAGCTGGTCGATGCCGTCGAAGCGCTCGCGCTGCTCCGCCTCGAAGTCGGCACACAACAACTCGACGCAGCGCCGAAGCAACACGCGGTCCGCCTGCGGGAATACCCAGGCAGCTAGCTTCCCGTCCGCACGGCGTTCGTGGCGAATCGCGTTCATCGTCCAGCTACGCTACGTCGAATAGCGAGCAGCGGCGAGCCCAGAATCAGCGCGAACGCCCCGGACCCCGCGCGGCCTTCGTCAGCAGGCGAATGTCTCCGCGGTATAGGTAGCAGGCAGCAACCGTGAGCGTGCACCAGCAATTGGCGCAATCGGTGGGGCGCAGCACCTTTTCGAAGGCCGCGGCGACGCCTACCTCGAACACGTTCGGGGCGGCCAGGTTGCGCCCCGTGCGCCCGCACGGAAACATGCCGCCATCGGGACCGATCGCGACTTCGACGCGACCGCCACTGCAAAAGGGCACTGGCTTGGGCTCGGGCCAATTGCGCAGATGGTCAAGGCACAACATCTCGTTGGCGACGGGTTCTCCGCACGCCTTCAGGCGCTTCAAGTCGTCGATCACTCTGCGGTAGGCGTCGGCGTCGGCGGAGTGTTCGGCGGGTGCATCCGCGCCGTTCATGATGTTGCCGACGGCCGGTTGAAAGAGCGCGACGACCCCCATTTCTTTGGCAAATTCCAGCACCTCCCGATAGTGCTCGAGGTTGTGCCGGGCGAGCGTCATGCGGATCGCGACGCCCGCACCAGAATCGAGCGCGAGCCGCGCACCCTGTAGCGCCTGCTCGAGAGCTCCGGCGCCGCGACCCGCGTCGTGGACGTGACGCGGCCCATCGATGCTGATCTTGATCTTGTCGACGTACTTGAGCACCTCGGCTTTGCGCTTGAGGAGGTGCCCGTTGGTGCTCATGGAGACGCGCATGCCGTGGCGCTTCGCGCGGCGCACGAAGCGCAAAATCCCGGGGTGAACGAGCGGCTCTCCGCCGTCGAAGCAAACCGAGAGGGTCCCGAGCTCCGCGAGCTCGTCGATCATGCGTAATGCCGCCTCGGTCTCCATTTGGGGCGAGCGCGGATCGACTTTGTCGCAGTACACGCAGTCCAAGTTACAGCGATGCGTCGGCTCGATGTTGACCATCAGCGGGCGGTGCTGCCCGAAGACTCGGCTGGAGATCATGCCCTGCGCGAGCTTCGCGCCGTAGCGCACGTAGTCACGCTTGCGAAAGCGACCCAAAGCTTCTGTTTCGCGTTCAGGCTGGACCTCGCCGGCTGCAGGCTGCAGCGCGAGCGCTGGGGTCGCCGAAACCAGAGGCAAACGATACATGCGTCTTTCTCTCCTAGCTTTGCGGCGCGCGCGCCGCGTCCAACGATACGTCATCTCCGGACTGCGCAAGGCCGGTCTTGCGAGTCAGCAACACAGCGAAGATCGCGCCGAGCGCGATCCAGAACAGCCCGCGCGCGCGCCGCAGCAAGGCCACGCACAGCACCGTCGAGACGCTCTGCCGGGCCGCGTGAGCCGCCGCTACCAGCGCGCCCTCGACGACGCCAAGCTGGCCCGGTACCGGCGCGCCGAGACACGAGCCCAGCGTCGAAGAGAAGCCGAGGATCGCACTCGAGACAGCACTCGCCTTGCCGAGTAGGGCCAGCGCCAGCGCCATTTCGACCACAATCCACAGCTTCCCGAGTAGATGCGCGAAGAACGCGGCCAGCAGCTGTGCGCGATTCGGGCGCGCCCCGTAACGGCGCGCGAACAAGCGAGCCGCCACCCCCAACAGCAGGGCGCCGCCGAGAACGACCGCGAGCACGCGCCCATGCGCTTCGGGCGCCATCTCGTGAAACGAGAACGCGAGGCCACTCAGTAACACGCAGAGCAGGGCGCCGAGCGCCGCCAGGTTGTCCCAAAAAACCGCACGCAAGGCGGCGCCGCGCAGAGCGCGCGGCAGCAGCGCCACCTTCAACGACTCTCCGAGAACGCTCGCGCCGAGCTCATTCCCCGCCTGCGCTGCCACGAAAATGCGAAACGCCCGCCCCAACCGCGGTCGCAGAGAGCGCTCGAGGAGCGCACGCCAACCCAACATGTGCACGAAGTTGCCCACGGCCGGGGCCGCGAACAACAGCACGACCCACGGACCCGCGCGCCCCACGTCGCGGGCGAGCGCGCCCCACGAAACGCCCTGAAACGCGCGCAGCCACAGCAGCCCCCCCAACACTAGAAGCACGAAAGGCAGCGCCCGCCCGAGCACGCGCCTGTTGCCGCGAAGCCACACTGTGACCCGCCGAGCGAGCGTCAGCGGCCCCGCTGCTACGGAGGGCGCTGATGTCAGGGCGGAAGGAAGCCAGCGGCGCACGGTGACTACCCTTCTGCAGTCACCGTGCCAAGCCAAACACGCTGGGACTCGCAACCCCGAGCTCGAGAGAGCCGCGGCGTGGCAGGGTCGGCTGTCAGTCCGCTCACTTCGCGGCGACGGCCGCGCTCTTGCTGAGCGTCAGTTCAGCCAGGCGGTCTTCGAGCGAGACGCGTTGCGCGAGCAGCTGCCCCTCGATGTCGGCCATCTGGATCGTGAGCTTTTGAAGCCTTTGGCTGATTTCGTCCATCTTTTGAGCGAGGTTCTTACTCAAGGCTTGCGCCTGCGGAACCCGCCGCAGCGAGACGAGCTGCGCGTTCAGCTCGTCGATGCGTTGGCGATAGGTGTCGCTCTGATTGCTCGCGGTCTGGCGCCGCTCTTCGAGCTCGGCCATCACGCGGTTCATGTCGACGATCTGTTGGAGGCGCGCGCGCGTGTCCGTGTCGAGCCGCGCAGTCGCGGCTTGCAAGTAGAGCTTCAGGTCGGAGACCCCCGTCTGAGTGCGGATGTCCACGCCCTTCTCGATGGGCGTCGATTCCTCGATGCGCAGCGTCGCCGACGCGTTGGCGCGAACCTTCACCGGCACCAAGTATCCCTCCCGGAACTTTTCGATACCCTGAGGAGGCTTTTCTAGGGTGAAGCCAGGCGCGATGGCGTGGCGCACGTAAACTGTGGCATCGCTCAAGCCGCGATTGGTGAGCGTGAGCTCGGTGCTGCGAATACGTCGCGCCTCGCTGGTGACCACGCCGCGCTGGACGGTGAGCAGGCGATCGATTTCTTCGCGACCCGCCTCCTTGGTTTCGACTAGGAGCTTCTTGTCGAGCGAGAACGGCACGAAGGCGCGCCCCTTGGGCTGAATGGCGTCGCTCAAGCCTTCACCCAGGAATTGGCCGTCCGCGTAGACCGTGACCGGACCCGGGTCGAGCGTGTGCTCGCTCGGGTTATGAAACTCCACCGCTCGGAACGCAAAGCGCTTCGAGCCGCGCGACGCGATCGGATCGTAAAAGTAGACGGACTCCGCAGCCATCTCTGCGGTCAGCACGTTCACCATCGCAGAGTGGTTCTTCTCGACGTTCAGCGGAACCTCGGTGAGAAAGTAAGCGTCACCGAGCGGCTCATCCCCAGACGCGGCGCTCGGCTGTGCGGGCGCCACGCTATCCTCCCCCACGGCGACCACGCGCGCAGCATCGATGGAGGCCTGGCCCGTCGCGATCACTTCGATCTGTTCGAGCGGCACACCGTTGCGGATCAGCCCGTCGCGAACCGCGTTGGCGTTCTGAAGCGAAGCACCTCTTCTGTCTTTATCCTCCGGCCGCGCGTAGCCTTCGACGCGGATCTTCTGCTTCGTATTGCGAGCGCGCTCGGCGACCGCGGACAGGCCGTCGTCGATCGCGGCCTTGGGCGCCGGCATCGGCTTAGAGGGGGCGTGCGCGGGTTTGCCTGCGCCAAAGGCGCCCGAATCGAGCGCTGCGGTCGCGCTTTGCGGCGCCAATATGGGCGCATTTTCAGCGCCTGGCGCTTGCCGGCGCACCGCCCCCAGCATCTGCACTTCCTTGCTCGCGACCTGATAGGGCGAGCCGCCCGTCGGCGGCGCGACGCCGAGCACGGTTTCATCGCTCAGCGTGGCGCGATCGACGAAGTGCACGCTGCGCAAGTCGTACTTGAACGACAAGGCGGAGGTGGACCCCACACCGACCGCGACGTCTTTCCAGTCTTCTCCGGAAACGTTATGAACGACGGCCCAGGCCTCGAGTCGCGCTGCTTTGCCCGCGTGGAGTTCCAGGCGATAGCTCGGCTTCCACGACGGGCTCTCGGTGACGTAGGTGATCTTCAGCTCGTGCACGCCGTCGGCCGGAAGCTCGAGGTGAATGCTCACTTCGTCGGCCTCATCCTCGAGGGTCGGGAAAGAGATGGGCACAAGCTTCTTGGTGCGTACGTCTTCGACGGTGAGCGACTTCAGGAAGTCGTCGAGGCGCTGGCCGGGGACTTGGAGCTTGAGCTCGTTGCCCTTCACGGTCGCGCGCCGTTCGAAATACGCGACCCCATTGCGATAGACCACGACGCGCCCGAGCGCGGCCTCAGTATGAATCGGAGGCGTCACCGCGCGCGTCGAAGCACAGCCTCCCGCGAGGAAGGCGAGCAACAGCAGGGAACTTACGCTCGTGACACGCATCATGAACATGCTCTCCGGGCAGGCCGACCTGAAACAGGGCGGGAGTCTTCACTTCTACGCTCGGGGCACTTGGCTGTTCCCCGGGCACCCTGGAAACGCAGCCAGACGCGGGACCTTACGCTCGCGATCGCACAAATACGGCTAGTGCCAGGGACGCGCCGGAGCGGTGTGAAACGGGAAGGTCGGACCGTAACTCGGCGGGCGAGCCCAATCGCCCCCGAGCGCAGGTGCCGCACTCGGCGCGGCCGAACGTGGCGCGAAGCCCGGCGGCGCCGCAGTCGCTCGCGAACTGCTATAGCCGACCCCGTAGCCCACATAGGGCGAGTAGGGCGCCCCCCCGTAGTTCACGATGTTGACCACGACCGGTCCACTCGCCGGCATCGCGGCGGAGGCCGCGCGGGGATCTTGCGATGCCTGACTTTCTCCGAGCGACACCACGTGATCGAGCCGCGGGTGCGTGTCGAGCGGCGCTCGCGCGTCATCCGCCTCGAGTGCCAGCACGCCGCCGCGCTCGGGGGTCATCGGAAGGGTCGCTGTGGGAGTCGTGGCAAGATCGAGGTTCGCGTCTTCAGGCTCTTGGACCCAACCTCGACCCGTCGTAGCGGCGCAGCCCGAGAGAACAGCGCTGAGCGCGCCGCCGATGAGCACCGACTGCCGAAGGGGAAGCATCTCCATCAGCAGTGTGGCACACGCCCGAGGCCGGCCGCTCCTCACCGACGACAAATCCGCGGGACGGCGCTTGGGGGGCCGTACTAGGGTGCAGTGAATGCGCTCCTACGACACCCGTCTAAACGCCATGAGATTCGCTCGAATTGCGCTGATTTTGGCTTGCTTGAGCCCGGTTGCTTGCACTGTCACGACGTCGGGCTCGGGCGTGGCGCAGCCGAGCGAGCCACAGCTCTACTATTACGGAGGGCCGCATTATTTTTCAGCCGCGTTCGGCGGGGAGTGGTGTGGCATCGCGGAACCTCACGCCCACGACTTCCCACCGGATCATCCTGAGTTCTACTCTTACGAGAACCACTACTATTACTACGTGGGACCGCCCGGGCAGCCCCAGGTCCCCGGCCGAACACCGGCCGACGCCCACGTGCACGTCGCGCAAAACGGCGACCCGCACGGAGCGCGCCCGTTACCCGCAGAGGCGCCGCCAGCGCCGCACACGATCAGCGGGCAGATTCCGACGCGCGAAGGGCACCCAGCCCCCATGCGCCCGCTGCCAGCCCCGGCGCGAGCGACCGCAAATCCAGCGACTCCGGCGAATCCCGTCCAGGCGCCTCCAGCAAGCCGTCCCGGCGACCCAGTGCTGGTCGCTCCAGGTGGGCCGCGGCCCGTGGAACCCGGCGGCCAACAGCCAGGCAGCGCCCCGGGGGGCTCGCCCGGTGGTAGCCCGGGGCCGGCTCCGGGTGGCGCTGAAGAGGATCCGCGCGCGCGCGGCGCTGCAAAACTCCGTAAGCCCCTGCCAGAACACGAAGCCGCGCCAAAGCCTGCGCCCCGCGAGCCGGAGTCGAAGCCGGCCCCCGCAAAACCGATACCGCCCGCGGCACCTCCAGCGGAGCCTCCGCGCGCGCCGAGCGCAGGCGCGAAAGAAGCGCCCCGCGCTCCAGCAAAGAAGCTTCCGACGCTCGCGCCGAAACTGAAGGAGAACTGACGCCCCGAGTAAACCAGGCAGTCGCTTTACAGCGGGGACGAGACCGGGAACACTAAGAGGTCGCGTGCCGGCAAGCGAAGTTCGTCACTGTCAGAATCTGGTAGGGCAAGACTGGCGAAGCGCAGTCGGTCCGCGCGTGGAGCTAGTCAGTCCTTGGACCGGAAAGCCCACGGGCAGCGTTGGGCTATCGAGCGCGGTCGACGTCGCCGAGGTGGTGGAGGCGGCGCGCGCTGCCTTGCCAGCCTGGGCTCGCACGCCCATCAAGGAGCGCGTGCGCCCGCTGACGCGCTTCGCCGAGTTGGTGCAAAAGAACGCCGCTGAGCTGTCCGCCATCGCCTCGCTCGAGTCCGGCAAGACTCAGAGCGAAGCGCTCGCGGGATTGCAGCGCGGCCTCGAGGTCGTGGAGTACGCGCAGAGCTTGCCGAACCTCGACCGCGGCGGCGCCCTCGAGGTGTCGCGCGGTGTGACGTGCGAGTATCGGCGTGAGCCGCTCGGCATCGTGGCCGGCATTACGCCGTTCAATTTCCCGGCCATGGTGCCAATGTGGATGTTTCCCATCGCGCTCACGCTGGGCAATGCGTTCATTCTCAAGCCGTCGGAGAAGGTGCCGCTCACCGCCTGCCGTCTCGGAGAGCTGCTGCTCGAGGCCGGTTATGAAGCGGGGCTATTTTCCATCGTGCACGGCGATCGCAGTGCGGTCGAAGCGCTGATCGACCATCCGGAGATCCGCGCCTATGGCTTCGTGGGGTCGACGCCCGCCGCGCGCGCGGTGCATGCCCGAGCGACAGCGCTCGGCAAACGCGCTCTCTGCCTAGGTGGCGCCAAAAATCACCTGATCGTGGCCCCCGATGCCGACGACTCACTCACCGTGAAAGCCGTGGTCGACTCGTTCACGGGCTGCGCCGGGCAGCGCTGCATGGCGGCGAGCGTGCTCGTGGTGGTTGGAGAGGCCAGCCGCGTCGTCGAGAAAGTCGTAGAGAGCGCGGCGCGACTAGAGCTCGGACGCGAGATGGGCGCGCTGATCGACCGCGCCGCAAACGAGCGTGTCCGGCGCGGACTCGAGCGCGCCGAGCAGGAGGGCGCCAAGCTGCTGCTCGATGGGCGCGCGCGCTCGGCTCCCGCGGGCTGCGAAGGCGGCAACTGGATCGGGCCCAGTGTGATCGACGGCGTCACACCGCGCATGGAATGCGCCGAAGTCGAGCTGTTCGGTCCGGTGCTGTCGGTGATTCACGTGGACACCGTCGACGACGCGCTACGTCTCGATCAAAGCAGCCCCTACGGCAACGCCACCAGCATCTTCACACGCAGCGGCCGAGTCGCACGTTACGTCGCCGAGCGCGCCACGAGCGGCATGATCGGCGTGAACGTCGGCGTGCCGGTGCCACGCGACCCGTTCTCGTTCGGAGGCACGAAAGACTCGAAATTCGGCCACGGCGACATCACCGGCCCCGGCGGCGTCGAACTCTGGAGCAACCTCAAGAAAATCACCAGCAAATGGTCGGTCTCGGAAGACGCCAACTGGATGAGTTGAACGTGGATCATGACGAGCGCCAAGCCTAAGAATAAGCGGCCGAAAGCCATCGTTCTCACCACGCACTCAGGAGGGCACGGACCGAAACCCATTCCCATCGTGTGGGGCGATCCGGATCCGATGACGCGTGGGCCGTTGATCGGCACCGTCACCAACAAGGCCCAGCGCAACGTGATCGGCACGCATGCTGGCTCGTACTCCGTCTACCGCGCGGTGGCTGTGGCGGCCGGCGCGCTCGATCCGCTGCGTAAGCCGGACCTCACCAACACCGCGCCCACGCACACGATCGGGCCGTTTCCAGGCTGGTCCGACCCGGCCAAGATCGTCTCTATCGACCCATTCGGGGCGGTGGTGAGCGCCGCCTTTCAAAGCTACTTCGAGCAGGGCTACGACATCCGCCCCACGATCGCCATCACGCGCGCTCACATTCAAATGCCGGAGCTCGCCGACGCCATCGAGGCGGGCCGCCTGCAGGTCGACGGCGAAATCTTGAAGCCCGGCGGCGCCGTGGTGGTCGTGAAGGCTGCCATCGAACCGGTCTGGTACCTGCCCGGTGTGGCCGCACGCTTCGGCTGTGCCGAGGCCGATCTGAGGCGCACGCTCTTCGAACACACCGCGGGCATGTTCCCCGAGCTTGTCACGCGCGGCGATCTAGACGTGTTTTTGCCGCCGATCGGCGGCGCCACGATTTACATGTTCGGCGATGTCGAGAGCATCGCCGATCCGAGCCGCCCGCTCGCCGTGCGCGTCCACGACGAATGCAACGGCTCCGACGTATTCGGCTCCGATATCTGCACCTGTCGCCCCTACCTCACGCACGGCATCGAGGAGTGCGTGCGAACGGCACAAAAAGGCGGCTCGGGTGTCATCGTCTACAACCGCAAAGAGGGGCGCGCGCTCGGCGAAGTCACGAAGTTTCTCGTCTACAACGCGCGCAAGCGGCAAGTCGGCGGCGACCGCGCGGAGCACTATTTCGCCCGCACCGAGTGCGTGGCCGGCGTCCAAGACATGCGCTTTCAAGAGCTCATGCCGGACGCCCTGCACTGGCTCGGTATCACCAAGATCGATCGCTTCGTCTCGATGAGCAACATGAAGCACGACGCAGTCGTGCGGGCGGGGATCTCCA
>JAEUAF010000475.1 GCA_019695485.1 Sorangium sp. | reverse complement strand
TGCCCCGGCCGCCGCTGCTCCCGCTGCGCCCGTAGGCGATGCTGCCGCCGCGCCACCGCCTCCTGCCGCAGCCCCTCCTGAGGGCGCTCCTCCTGCGCCCGCTGCAGACTACGTGGATCAGACCGAGGGCGACATCGTTCGCGTCACGGTCGACCGTCGTTCCAAGTCACTTCAGGACGTCTCGGCTTCCGCTGAGTCCTACTCCGAAGGCGACCTCGAGCGCAAAGGCGTGGTCTCGCTGCGCGACCTCACCGCGATGACCCCGTTCATGGAAGTGGGTCTGGCCGAGGGCAACTTCGAAATCTACATTCGCGGCGTCGGCAACAGCAACGACACCGAGATTGGTGATCCTTCGGCTGCCGCGCACATCGATGGGATCTACATCCCGCGCCCACGCGGCCTCGGCTCGCAGTACTACGACTTGGAGCGCGTCGAAGTGCTTCGTGGTCCGCAGGGCACCATCCGCGGTCGAAATGCCAGCGCCGGCTCCTTGAACATCATCACGGCCCAACCGAAGCTCGGTGAGTGGGGCGCGCGCGGCACCTTCCAATTCGGCAACTACATGCAGCGCCTGAGCAAGGGAATGATCAACATTCCCATCGGCAATCGGCTTGCGCTGCGCGTAGCCACGTTCACCGAGTATCATGACCCGTTCTACAAGAACGTGGGCGGCAATCCGAACATTCGCGCTTCGGAAGACGCCAACACGCTGTCCTACCGAGCGTCGTTGAAGTGGGCTCCGACGGACCATGTGACCGTCCTCCTGCGCCACGACAACACCTTCGAGCGCGGCACGGGCTGGCCGGGAACCAACGTCACGCAGGCCTTGCAGCGTGGCATCTTGCCGGACGAGATTCCGGACGTGCGCGCCCTGTCTTACCGTGGCCATCAAGGGCAGCAGTCGCTGGATCACATGGGCGTCAGCGCGGACATCACCGTGGAGATGGGTGACGTCAACGTGCAGCTCCTCAGCAGCTACCGCAACATGAACTTCAAGCAGCTCAACGGCGACACCGCCGGCGCCATCTATCCTGGCAAGGAGCCTGCCGATCTCGACAACTACACGAGCCAGTACTGGAACACGACCTCGAAGTCGACGGTGAACGAGCTCCGCTTCTTCGCCCCCGATAGCGCGCGTTTCCGTTGGACGGTCGGCGCCTTCCACCTCTATGAGTCACAGAATGTGTTCTTGGGGCAGGCCAACGACAAGTCGTGGGGCTGGGCCGGTGGCGAGTACAACTACAAGGACATCAAGGACGGCGCCATCGCGGGCTACGCGGACGCCACGTTCGACATCACGAAGGCTTTGCGTGTCTTGGGCGGCTTCCGCCTGACCTACGACTACAAGCATCGTAACGGTGTTGGCTACGGCTTGCCGGTGGGCTGCAAGGGTGCGCCCGACGCCACCACGACTCAAGCCGACATCGATAGCTGCAACTCGACGAACCGTCAGTTCCGCTACGCCACGGAAGGCTTCACGCCCGCGGGCTTGGATCGCACGGACTACACCAACAGCGGCAACCTGAGCGACTACACCAACGGCATCACGCGCTTTGGCGCGCGTGACGACTTGCTCGCGATGTACACGCGCCCCGGCGCGGCGCCGCCCACCATGACCGAGCAGCACGGCAAGACCTCGAGCACCACGCCGGACTTCCGGATCGGGTTCGAGCACAATCTGCAACCGCAGAACATGATCTACGCGACCCTCACCACGGGGTTTCGAGCCGGCGGCTTCAACGACACCATCAACGACGGCACGTCGAACTACGCTCCGGAATACAAGCCGGAGAAGGTGTACGCCACCGAGATCGGCAGCAAGAACACCTTCTTGAACAAGAAGGTCACCCTCAACGCTGCGGCCTTCTGGTACGCGTACCAGCAATATCAAGCCAACAACGTGGTGCAGGCAGGCCCTGGTGTCCGACAACCGAACGGCACTATCACGGCGTTCAACACCAGCCTTCGCACGAACGTCGGTGACGCGCGCATCCTCGGTCTTGAAATCGAGGCGCTCGCCAAGCTGCCGGAAGGCTTGAAAGCCCACGTGTCGACGTCGTTCCTCGACGCGCGCTTCTTGGGTGCGGAGGTCTCGGACACGCGCGCAGGCTGGGGCGCTAGCGACCAACCGATCGTGAACCTCAAGGGCAACTTCCTGCCGCGCGCGCCGCAACTCGCCATGTCCTATGGTCTGCAGCAGACCATCCCCACCAGCGTGGGCTTCTTCAACTGGTCTGCCTCTGGCCAGACCAAGTCGAAGATGTACATGACGCAGTTCAACGGTGAAGGAAAGCGCTCGGACGGCACTCCGGATCCGGTGTTCAGCGACGTGATTCCGTGGACGCATCGCTTCGATGCTTCCGTCGGCTACACGCGCCCGCAGGGTGATTTGTCGGTCGACGCCTTCTGCTCGAACATCACCAACATGACGTACATGACGAGCCTCATCAACGTGCCCAGCACGAACCTCAGGTTCTACAATCCGCCGCGCCAGCTCGGCGTGCGCTTCACCATGGAAATGTAGGAGCGCAATTCGGCGCGGCTCCACGGAGCACGCTGAGTTCGCCGTGTCGCAAGATTCGGCGCGCGCACTTGAGCCGGGCGACCTTGGTCGCCCGGCCGCGTTTTGTGCGCACGCGCTGCGCGGGCGTCGTGCCGAGTTTGAGTCCTGAGCGTGAGCACTGCGCGCCCGCTAGCCCGGCGGGCTTACGGGCGAGAGCGCAGCGGGGCCTGAATCGGCGCAAGCCGTGTGCTGACGCGCTCGCGGCTAGAGCGTGCGCTCACGCTGGGTCAGCGCGCGCGTGGGGCGGTTTGCTGTCGAGCGCGCTCGGGCGCGGTCAAGCCTACGGACAGCTTGCGATCGCCGTAATCCAATCGCTGATCAGCTTGGCGCCCGCGGTATCGACCACCGCCGTGCCAATTTGAGGCATGCGCCCCATGTTCGGTTGGTCAGAGGTGACCCGCAGCCACATCGTCGAAGCGCCGGGGTTTCCGGGTGTGACGTCGAGCGCACCGCTCACGCCCTGGTCCCCTTTGATGGGCGTGGTGTTGCAAATGCCCATGTCTTTGAGCGCGATGTCGTAACGCAAATCGATGCTGGGGAAGTCGCCGTCGGGTCGGTGGCAGTAGGCGCAATTCGCGTGCATGTACGAGCGAGCCTTCTCCTCCAACGTGGCGGAGGCGGGCGGCGCGCCGAGCTGACCCGCGTAGGGTGTGACGAAGGCCGCGGCATATGGTTTCGGTGGTGCCGTTTCGAAGGCGCCGAGCGAGGTCAGTTTGTCGAGCTGATTTTGCCCGCCGACCATGCGGTTCATTTGCCGTGTTTCCGGGCCAAGAAAGCCGCCGGCAGCTTGGTTGTGGCACTTGTCGCAGTCGAGGCGATTCGGGTAGTTCCACTCGACGCTGCGCGTGCCAGTGTTGAACGACACATGCACACGATCGTTGGGCACGATGGTGGCATCCGTTTGCGCCTCGTCCCAGGCGTAGCTGTAGCCCGTCCAGGTAGTCGCATCGACCCGCATGTAGAGGCGCGTCTCCACGAGTTTGCTGTCGAACGAAAAGTTTTTGATCATCACCGTGCCGACCGGGAACACCCACTTGCCGGTGTCCGCGTTGCCTTGCGGGCAGAGCGTCGGTTCGCTCGCGCAATCTTTGACGTGGATCTTGCCTCCGCTCG
The DNA here is from genome assembly GCA_019695485.1 of Sorangium sp. Lineage (GTDB taxonomy): Bacteria > Myxococcota_A > Polyangia > Polyangiales > Polyangiaceae > PMG-095. Next base: position 244 of record JAEUAF010000475.1, on the reverse strand, counting down.
GCAGCTTGAAGCCGCGCGCTTTGTCGGCCTCGTCCGACCACAGCGGGCTGTTCACTTCGTAGGCGATGACGTCCGCCGCAAAGTGCGATGGGTTCTTGGGATCGACGCAGCCGGTTTGACTGAGTTTGGTGATGGGTTGATCGAGTTTGGCAGGCGGCGCGCACGTCCCGAGCGCGGCGCCTCCGGCAGCGCCACCAGCCGTTGTACCCGCGGCGCCGCCCGCATTGACGCCGCCGGCCGCAGC
>JAEUAF010000470.1 GCA_019695485.1 Sorangium sp. | reverse complement strand
CGCAGAGCGGCGCTGCGGGGCAAAGTCAGGGCGGCGCCGCGGGCACGGCAAATGGGGGCGCCGCGGGCACTGCAAACGGTGGCGTCGCAGGCACCGCAAACGGCGGCGCCGCGGGCAGGGCAAACGGGGGAGCATCACAAGGCGGCGCCTCCGCGGGCCAAGCCGGTGCAGCATCCGGCGGTGCGGCCGGAACCGCGGGGACCGCTGGAAAAGCGGGCGGCGCAGGTGCAGGCGTCGCGGGCGGCGGTGCCTGATCGTTGCTCGAGTGAAGCGGCAACGCGTCGCTTTGCGCGTTGCCGCTCACCTGCGCCAATGCGGGTGAAGGTGCGCAAAGCTTTCGCTTAGGCGAATCCCGCCTCCTTGGAGGCAGAGGCGACGTTCGGTATCCTGGCGGGCCTATGGTGAGTGTCGAGGTCCAGTTCGCTGCGCTGACGGATGTGGGGCGGCAGCGCGAGCACAACGAAGACAACTTCCTGGTCGACAAGAAGATCGGCCTATTCGTTGTCTGCGACGGCATGGGCGGACACGCCGCCGGCGAGGTCGCTAGCGCGTTGGCCGTGCGCACGCTGCACGAGGAGCTCCGCAAGGAAGCCGACCTCATTCGCGACTACATCGAACAAAAGGGTGGCGGGGCTCGCGTGAGCAAGCGCGACATCACGAACTTGCTCGAGTTCGCCGCCAACCGCGCATCGAGCCGCGTCCATGCCGAGGCCATGAAGGATGCCAAGAAGCGAGGCATGGGCACGACGTTGGTCGCGCTGCTGCTGGCTGGCGGCCAGGCGTTCATCCTGTGGGTCGGCGACAGTCGCGTCTATCACTTGCGGCAAGGCGCGATCAGCCAGGTCACCGAAGACCACAACGTTCATAACGAGCTCATCAAGCGCAAGAAGATGTCGCGCGAGCAGATCGAGAAGCTCGCGCAGAAGAACGCCATCACGCGCGCCGTCGGCGTCTACGAGCACGTCGAACCAGAGACCCTCGTCGTCGACGTCGTGGCTGGGGATCGCTTTCTACTCTGTTCGGATGGGCTCAGCGGTTACTACGAGGAAGATCTCGAAGGGCTCGGCCGCACGCTATCGAATCCGGACGCTGACGCGGCCGTGCGCGAGCTCATCGAGCACGCCAACGAGCTCGGCGGCAAAGACAACATTACGGGCGTGGTGGTCACCGCTGGCGACCTGTCGGCGCGCGACGAGAGCGGCGCCCAACAGCTGCAACTCAAGCGCGACATGCTGGCCCGAATGCCGCTATTTCGGCCGCTGGCCGAGCGCGAGCTCTTGCGCGTGCTGCAGGTGACGGACGTCATCGCCTACGGTCACGGCGAGACCGTGATCTCCGAGGGCGAAAAGGGCGAGGAGCTTTTCATCGTGCTCAGCGGCCATGCCAAGGTGTGGCGCGGCGGTGCCGAGCTCGCGACGTTCGGCCCGGGTGACCATTTCGGGGAAATGGCGCTGGTACGCAGTCAGCCGCGCTCCGCGACCGTCATCGCCGAGGGCAACAGCGAGATGATGGTGATTCGGCGCGGCGAGTTCTTCGAGATCTTGCGCAAAGAGCACCAGCTCGCCGTCAAACTACTCTGGCAGTTCTTGGGGGTGCTGGCGGATCGCTTGGCGGACACCAGCCGCGAGCTTGGTGAGGTCAAAGAAGAACTCGCTGCTGAAGACATCACCCACGAGATATTCGACGAGGACGACGACGACGACAATCGCCGCACCTTGGTGATTCCGCCGCCAACCGCGGCTGGCTGAAGCGCGCGAATGAGGGTCCGCCTCGCTAACTCTGCGGCCCGCCTCGCGCTCGCGGTGGGGTGGCTCGCGCTTTGCGCGGCCTGCCGTCGCAGCTCTCCGCGGCCAATCCCCGCGCCGAGCGCCGAGGCCCGAACGCCCAGCGCAGCCGCAAGTGTGCGGGGCGTGCACGGCTTTCCAAGCGCGAGCGCAGCGGCGGCGCCCGTGAACCCCCCGCCCTGCCGCGCCCTGCGCGTCAAAGGGCATGCGCGTTTCGATGGCGGCGCGTCGTTAGTCGACATGACGCCCCTGGACGGAATCGCTTGGATCGATCTCGATGCGGGCGCTGAGGTCTCGGTGCGACACGGCGTGTCGGCGCGCGAATTCTCTCTAACGGGCAAGGGTCGCTTCTTGCCCTGCTACGGCGGACTCGAACAGGTGCTGTTGAGTGAAGGAGTCTTTCGCAGCTCGCCGGGTTCAGGAGTGCGACCAGGTGCGGAGGTGTGGGTCGCCACGCCTTTTGGTGCGCTTCGCTACGGCGACGGCAACCTCGAAGTCCGCGTCGAAGCGACGACGCTTTCTGTGCGCGTCCAACAAGGGCAGGCGTTCACGGAGGCCTCCGCGCCGAGTGGCCTCGCGAAGCTTACCCTCAGCGGGCCCAAGGCAAGCGCCAAGCTCAAGGGCCGGCCGCCTATCAGAGCCCTTGTCACGGCGTGCAGCGAAGCAGCCACGCGTGCGCGCTCGAGTGCAGCCGCGCTGATGGCCTCGACGGGCACCCCACTCGGCGAACTCGCCCGCGCCCAGCTCGAAAGCCGGCGCCAGGCTCGAGCCCAGTGTTTGGTGGCTGAATCGGGGCTCGGCCAGGCAGACAACCCGACGGAGGTGGCCGCACTGCGCGAGGAGCTCGGGCGCGCCAACGAGGCCTGGAAAGCGATCCCGGCGCCGGCGCCCCGCTGACCGGCGCGGGTGCGCGCTGGCATTTCGCCCCCGAAAATGGATGCTCCGTTGACAGTTTCCGCCCCACGCCGGTAGCGTCCAGCGGGCAACGCCGAATGACCCGCCGACTTGCGCTTCTGAGCCACCCCCCGCGCCCAATGCGTCGAACCGTCGGCGCCGCGGCGGCCGTCACCTGGCTGCTCGCGCTCCCCGCGCACGCTGACGAACCGCGTCGCGTGAGCGAGCCGAGCGTGCTGCGAGAGCCCGCCGAAATCACCCAGGTGGTAGACGCCTTCGACGACGACGACCCCTTCGATCTGCACTTGTCGATTGGCTACGAGAGCAGTTGGAAGTCCGGTTCAATTCGGCGCGAGACCGCGATTTCTGCTCCGGGGCTCAGCTCGGGCGACTACACGACCAGCAATCTCAACGTCGCGCAGTACAAAGAGACGACGAGTCGACTCAACACGCGCGCCGAAATCGGCATCTACCACGACATCGCGCTCATCGTGCGCATGCCGATCGTGCTCTCGAACGAGCGCGAGCTCTCGGGGCTCGACGGCAGTCAGAATCAGCAGGCGCTCGTGCTGCAAGGCGCGCCTGGCGAACAGCTGTTTTCGCTCCCCTTCAAGTCACCCAAGCGTAGCGGTATCGAGTACCTCGCGGTCGGCCTCGATGCCGCGATCATGAACCAGGCGCGGGACGTCACCAAGCCCACTTGGGTGATCGGCCTCGAGGGGCGCTTCAACATCTCCGAGCCCATGCATGCATGCAGCACGAGCAGCACGGGGCTCAATCTGCCGGGAGCCCAGGTCAAGTGCGCGAATGCTTCCGACGTGAACCGCAACGGCGTGTCGGACAGCAACACCAACGAAGGTACGTTCAGCGCTGGAGAGCGCCCTGCGGGCGTAAGTCGCGGCGTCACGGGGCTCGAGCTTCACAGCTACGTGTCGCGGCGCGTGAAATACATCGAGCCCTATGGCGGCTTCCGGGCGCTGTTCGAGTTCCAAAACGCGAGCAGCGACTACGGCCAGGTCGACTTGAAAGGCTCGCTCGTCAACCATCCCCCGCTACGCGGCACGATGCTGATGGGCCTCAACGTGATTCCGTGGGAAATTCGCGATCGCTTTCAGCGCCTCACGCTGGATTTTCGCTTCGCGGGAACCTACGTGTCCGAGGGCCGCGACTACTCCGAGCTGTTCGATGCGCTCGGCGCCAGTGACGCACCCTCGATTCGCTCGCCGAACTACGCGAGCTATACGGCGGGTACCAACTCGCCGTCGGTGGTCGATCCGACCTCACGGCGCGTGTACTTCACCGGTCTCACCGACGTGCAGGCGTACGGCTCCTACACCTTGAGCGCGGCGTTCACGTGGCAGGCCGGCGAGTATGTGAAGTTCAACGCAGGCGCGGCCTACGCCCTGATGCAGAGTCACTTCATCACCTACGACCAGGCCTGCAATCCCGATTTCAGCAGCGACGTCGGCAAGGCTGGGCCCTGCCACAAGGGCGGCGGCACCACCGGGCAAGCCACGACGGCCACGGGCATTCCAAACCCGAGCTTCCACAAGACCATCAACGATCCCGGCAGCCGCTTCCGCGTGGACGACTTGTCCGAGATCAACGCGTGGATCAACGCGACGGTCATGTTCTGAGGGCTCCGTGGGCCGCAAAAGCCAGGACTTGACGCGCGGCCCGGCGAGCAAGTGCGTGGGGCGCACGGCGGCGATTTTGGCGTTCGCGGGCCTCACGGCGTTGCTCCCCAAGAGCGCTCACGCCGAGGCCAACACTGACGTCGGCGTGTACCGCACGCGCTGGGTCGACGCGGGCACCACGCCGCGCAGCGAGCCAGATCCCGAACAGCAAGCGCTGCTCGCGAAGATCGACGCCATCCTCTACGAGACGGTGCAGGACCTCGGGCTAAGCGTCGACATCTCGAATCGTGCACCGGTCGAGAGCGGCAGCGACGAGGAACTGCTCAAAACCGCGGCCAGCGCCGAGCGCTGGCTCGTGGCCCCACGCTTGGAGCGTCGCCGCGGGCGACTCAGCATCAAAATCTTAGCGGCGCCACCCGGCTCGCGCGTGCTCTACGAAAGCGTGGCGCCGGTCGAAGCAGAGGGCCTCGAAAAATCGCTGGTGTTCATGATGCGCGACTTGGTCGACGCCGCGCGTGGCGGCAAAGCGACCGCGAGCGTGACACCGGTCGCCGCCGCCCCGGGGCCGGACATCGCGCAGGCGCATTCGCCGGGACGCGCGATTTTGGCGGTGAATGCCACGCTGCTCGGCGGCTTCGTCGGTTACTCGCTGCAGCGCGCGAGCGGCTCGACCGACGAGCGCCTCACCTATCCGCTGACGGCGCTCGGTGCTGGGCTCGGGCTCGGCAGCGCGTTGCTGGTCGCAGAGGAATGGGACATCACGCTCGGCGACGCCTGGTTCCTCTCCGCCGGCATGGCCTGGCCCACCCTCTCCGCGACGCTGATCGCGCGGGGTAGCGACGTCAGTCGCGCGAACTCCTACGCCTACGGCCTGCTCGGAGCCACGGCCGGCGTCTCCTTGGCCACCACGGCGCTCGGCTTCGGTCACATCAGCGATGGCGCGGCGCTGCTCACGCATTCGAGCGGCGCGTTCGGCACGTTGCTGGGCGGCCTGCTGGAGCTCTCCGTCGACGGCACGACCAACGAGCGCCCGCGGCTCGGCGCGGGCCTCGGCGCGGGCGCGGGCGTGCTCATCGGCGGCGTCGTGGCAACTCAGGTCTCTTTGCCACCATCACGCGTGTTGATGATCGATCTGGGCGCGAGCCTCGGCGCGCTCACCGGGGCGGCCGCCGCCAGTCCGCTGTTACTCGTGGACGAGAGCGCTGCCACCAACGAGCGCCGCAATCGGCTCTGGCTCGCCAGCATCGCCACCGGCACGTTGATAGGCGGCGTCGCTGGCTACTGGTTCACGCGCGGAGGCGTGTCGACGGCCGCGCATGTGCCCGTGCTGCCAACCCTCGGCGTGATCGGCTCGACACCCAACGGTGCGGCGTACGGCGCGGGCCTGATGGGCACGTGGTAGGCGACGCCGAGCTTTCCACCCTCTCAATTCGCGTGTCGGGCGAGGATGCGGGCGGCCGCGTCGAACGCCTGGTGATGAAGGCGCTCGGCTGCAGCCGCAGCGAAGCGCAAGCCTTGTGCGCGGACGGACATGTCACCCTCCAGGGTAAGCGAGTCAAGAAGGGCGAACGCGCCCCGCTCGACGCGGAACTCCGCATCGAGAGCCCCGAGGCCTGGGTCGTCGCGAGCCCGGAAGCCGAGCTCACGGTGCGTCTGGAGCGCGCCGATCTGGTCGTGGTCAGCAAACCCGCGGGCATGCCCAGCGTGCCGTTGAAACTGGGCGAGCGCGGCACGCTCGCGAACGCGCTGGTGGCGCGCTACCCGGAGATGCGCGGCTTCGGCTGGGCCGCGCGCGAGCCAGGCCTCGTTCACAGGCTCGACACGCAGACCTCGGGCTTGCTGCTCGCCGCGCGTACCGAGAGCGCCTTTCGCGTGCTCGCGGACGCGCTGACGCGCGGGGCGATGCAGAAGCGCTACCTCGCCGTGGTCGAGGCGAGCGGCCTCGGCGACAGCGGCAGCATCGAGGGCAGTCTGGAGCCGGATCCCAGCCGTCGCGGGCGCGTCGCCGTGGCCAGCGAGCACGCCAGGTACCATCGCTTCTGCGTCACGCGCTACCGCGTCGTCGCAAGGGGCCCACGCTTTGCGCTCGTCGAGGTCGACGCCTCGCCCGCATTTCGTCACCAAGTCCGAGCCCACTTGGCCTCGATCGGGCATCCGATCGCGGGCGACGCGCTGTACGGCGGCCCCGCCGATCCGCGCCTCGGCGCTCGGCACGCGCTGCACGCAAGTCACATCGGCTACGCTGGGCCCGAGCTCTCAGCGTTCGCCGTCGACGACCCGGAGCCCGCGGAGTTCGGCGAGCTCATGGACCTCGGCGCGCGTTGAACCGCTCCCCACGCTCATTCGAGGCGTGCACTACGGCTTCGGAGTCGCCACGTTCTGACGGCTGCCGCGGTAGCGCAGCGGCACCAGATCCGACGGCGCTTTGGCGACCAGCCGCGCCGCCTGCACGATGCCGTGCTGGGGCGAGAGCGAACACACGGGATCGGTCGCGCGCGCGTCGCCCGTGAGTTGAAACGCCTGACAACGACAGCCGCCAAAATCGAGCTGGCGCTGATCGCAGCTCTTGCACGGCTCAGGGAGCCACGCTTCGCCGCGAAAGGCCATGAAGCCAGGCGAACTTTGCCAAATCTCGGCGAGTGAGTGCTCGCGCACGTTTTGAAACTCGAGGCCAGAAATCGTGTGCGCCAGGTGACACGGCAAGGCCTGCCCGTCGGGGGTCACGACGAGGTAACGCTGACCCCAGCCATTCATGCAGGCCTTCGGGCGGTCCGAGTAGTAATCGGGCAGCACGAACAGCACTTCCATGCGCCCCTTCAGGCGCGCTTTGGCGAGGCTCGCCGCATTCCGCGCCAGCGCGAGCTCTGCTTCGCCAGGCAGCAGTGCGTCGCGATTCACGAGCGCCCAGCCGAGATATTGCGTATTCGCGAGCTCCAGTCGATCGGCCGAAAGCTGCTCGGCGAGGGCAATAATCTGCGGCACGCTGCCGAGATTCTGACGATGCAGCACAGCGTTCAAAGTGAGGGGCAAGCCGAGCTCCTTCACCCAGCGCATCACCTCGAGCTTGTGCTCGAACGAGCGCGTGCCCGCTAGGCGATCCGACTCATCGGCGCTCGGCGCCTGAATCGAGACCTGCACGGCGTTCAACCCGGCGTCGCGTAGCGCCGCGAGCCGAGGCCGCTCGAGCGGCACGCCACTCGTAATCAAGGTGACGTAAAGTTCGAGGCTGCGCGCGTGAGCGACCAGCGCCTCGAGATCGTCGCGCAGCAACGGCTCGCCGCCCGTGAGCGTCACTTGCAGCGCCCCGAGCGCCTCCGCTTCGGTCAGCACGCGCAGCCAATCCGAGGTGGCGAGCGCGTCCTTTCGCTCCTGGTAATCGAGCGGGTTCGAGCAGTAGGGGCAGCGCAGCGGACAGCGGTAGGTCAGCTCGGCGATGAGCGTGTAGACACGCTCGCCCGAGCTCACGGCTCGAGCCCCTCGACCAAGCCGCGCTCCGCGAGCGTGCGCAGAAATGACTCGACCTCGCCTTCGAGCGCCGCCGGCGCGCTCTCACCAAAGCTCGCCGAAAGCTCGAGAACGATACTTTGGTAGTCGCGCTCGCCCGTGCAGAGCCTGAGGATGGCGGCGCCGGTCGCGTTCAGGACGAGCCCCTTTTCTGGGTAGAGCAGCACGTCCTTCCCAGTTTGCTTGTCGCGCCGCAACATGGCCTTGCTCGCGAGCTTGGGGCGAGCGCTCGGCGCGATCATGCGGACCTAGCTGCTCCAGCGATGCAGGCGGCGTGCACGCAGTCGAGCAGGTGCCACAGAATCTCGGTCTTCTTGATCAGGGCGTCGACGCACTTTTGTTGGAGCGCGTAGCTGTTCGCATGCGCGACCACGAACTCGATGGCCTCCTCCGAGTCGCGCCGCGCGCGCGGCACGCGTGAGCGAAAATAGTCCAGCGTTTCGCGCTTCACCCACGGGTAGTGGCGCTCCCAAGCGGCGATGCGCTTGCTCATCAAATCCGGCGCAAAAAACTCGGTGAGCGACGACGCCACCGCCTCGAGCAGCGAACGATCCCGCACCAAATCCACATAAGCGTCGCAAGCGAAGCGCACGCCCGGCAATACCTCGCGGCAGCTCGCGACGAGCTCGCGTTCGAGTCCGACGCCCTCCGCCAAACGCAACCACAGCTCGAGCCCGCCCTCGCCCGCTTGCGCACCGTCGTGATCGGTAATTCGGTGCAGCCAAGTGCGCCGAAACACGGGGTCCTCGGACTTCGAGAGAATCAGCGCATCTTTGATGGGGATGCGCGTCTGGTAGTAATAGCGGTTCAGCACCCAGCGCTGCAGTTCGCTCTCGGTGAGCCGCCCCTCGTGCATCGCGACGTGCACAGGATGCGCATCGTGGTAGCGACTCGCGCCTTCCTCACGCAGCCATTCGATGAACTCGGCGCGCGGCAGCGGCGGCCGCAGCGGATCTCGAGCAGTCATAGCGAGAACTCCAGCCCGTCCTCGGCAACTTCGACGCCCGCAGCGGCGATTAGCGCGCGCTCGGGCGAGTCCTCGACGAGCAGCGGATTGGTGTTGTTCACGTGAATGAGCAGCTTGCGACCGGCAGGCAGCCCTCGCAAAAACTCGAGGCTACCCGCCTGACCCCCGACAGGCCAATGCGCCATGTCCTCGGCGTAGCGCTCGCCGACGCCGAGCGAAACGAGCTCATCCCGCGTCCAAAATGTGCCATCGAAGAAGACCGCGTTCGCCTGCGCCGCACAGGCCGTCACCGAGTCCGACGGCCCCGCCACGCCCGATAGATACGACAGCACCGACCCATTTCGCTCATCGCGAATGCGGAGACCCACGTTGTGCTCAGGGTCCGGCGAGGGATCGAGGGCGTGCAGCGGTGCCTTGCCCGGCACAGGGAAAGCTTGAACCGTGAGGCCGCTCGGCTCGCCGTCGGGGCGCACGAGCGGCACAGCCTCGTCGAAACCGAGCCGGTGCCAGCTGAGCTGTCCCTCGAAGCGCTCGAGGGTGCGATAAAACGCGTTGCCCTCGACGAAGCCGCGCTGCACGCGCGCCGTCGCATAGCCGACGAGGCGCTGCGATTCACGCAGCGACAATAACCCCAAGCAATGGTCGAGATCCCCGTTGGTGAATACGACCCCTGCCATCGGCGTGTCGCGCAGTCGCCTGGGATGGAGCTTCTGGAAGCTCTCGATCTGGGCCCTCACCTCGGGCGACGCGTTTAGCAGGAACCAGAGCGAGCCGTCAGCACTGACAGCCACCGATTCCTGACTACGCGGCTTGGCGCGCAGGGTGCCCAGACGAACGCCCGCGCAATTCCTACAGCCACAATTCCACTGCGGAAAGCCACCACCTGCGGCAGAGCCCAGCACTCGGACGAACACGTGGGGAGCGCTTTCTCGCTGACGCCGTAGTTACGGGCAGCGGCGATCAGATCCCGTCGAAATCTTCCTGGTAGGACCCAATTTCAGCGTTCATCTCGATCTCCACGAACGACGGCGTCTCCCACACCATGGTAAATCCTCCAGAAAATGCCGCCTTTTCTAGGACAGGCGAGCTTCGAAGCTATCCCATGCCGCCCTCAGCTCGTCAAGTCGGGCAGGCCAGGCCCGGACTTTCGTCAGGGCGCCCAGGAAACCCGACTCGCTCTGGCCTCCGGCGCGCTCTGCCCTCCGACTCGCGGTGCCGTCGCTGCAATCCTTCGGCAGGGTTTCGGGCGCGCGCAATCTCGGATCATCCGCTCGATGAGCGGGCCGTCATCGCGGTGCTCGGCGCTTTCCTGATCGCTCGCCTCGGCGGCGCCGGTCCGCGCGTGGAGCGCGCTTCGGCCGATCGAGGAGAGCCAAGGGCAAATGGACATGGTGAGCGTTGCACGCAACGCCAGCGATGTACCGCGCCTCCGAGCGCCTTGCCACGTTCTACCGAGACGCCATCGGCCTGCCACAGCGGCCGCACGAAGCCCCGTCGACAGCGTTGTCACC
>JAEUAF010000432.1 GCA_019695485.1 Sorangium sp. | reverse complement strand
GGGGGACGTTTTCCGTCCGAGCAAACGTCGGGACATGCGCAGGTAAGTGCTGCAGACAGGGAATTTTCTGGAATGGGCTTAGTTTCCAGTGAAATCCAAGCCTGGTTGGGTGCCGCTCGCTCGGTAGTCCGGCAGCCGGGACGAGCTACGCGCGGCGCGCGACCGCTGGAGGGCAGGGTATCTGGGCCGTCGCCTGCGGACGGGCTACGCGCGGCGCTGTGCACACGCGGGCGGGCGGTGCCCGCCCGCTCGCCCTAAAGTCCCGCGTCGGAATAAACGGAAGCTAGCGAGAGCTCCGCGCCGATGCTCGGAAGCGGCACGCGCTGCTCACCGGTGAGGACTTCAGTTCGGAAGCCGCGTTCTGTACGCTCGTGCAGTTCGACGCGACGCGACGTCTGCGAAAAAAGCAACACGGCCTGCAGCGATTCGATCTGTTTGTATTGTTCCAGCTTCTCGCCGCGATCGTAGGCCGCCGTGCTGTCGCTCAGCACTTCGATCAAGATCTTCGGATTGACGACGATCAGTGGGCTCTCAGGGTCCGTGCAAAGCTCGCCGCAAACGACGCTGACGTCTGGATACGTTGCAAGCCCGGTGGCGAGCACGCGCACCCGCAAATCAGAGCTGAAGACCCGACAAGTCCCGCCTCTGAGTTGTGCGACCAAAGCCGCGCCGATGGCCATGATGAGTGCCGCGTGCTCCGGAGTGCCCCCGGCCATGGCGTATATCTCGCCATTGAAGAACTCGTGCCTGACGTTGGCTGCGGCCTCGAGGTCGAGGTAGTCGCGAAACGTGTAGCTGTGGTACGGCGCGGGCTGCGACACGCTCGTAGCCTAACATGAGCCAGCCAACCAGGCGGGCCGCCGCCGGCGGCGCCTCGTTCCCGGTCGATTTGCTTCGCACAGCCCGTCCCGCCGTGGCTAGAGTGCGCGCCTCGTGGTTGGACTTGGTCTGTTGGGTGCGGTGGTTCGCCGCGCCGCTGATTTCGGCGGGCGCGCTTGGGCCAAAGCACCGGAGCGCGGGCGGAGCCAGGCGGTCGTGGTCTTGCTTGCCGCGTTGCTCGTCGCCTTGTTGGCAGGTTGCGGTGAGGGTTCTGGCAAGAAGCCAAAGCTCGACGTCGCCGAGCCGCCGGCGCCAGCGTGCGTGTCGGACGCTGAGTGCAGCAACGGGCGTTGCGACCCGCTTGTGGGCTGTGTCGCGTGTCTATTCGACACCGACTGCGGGGCGGATTTTCACTGCAGTGAGCGCACCTGCCACCCGATTGTGCATTGCGAGAGTAGCGCCGATTGCGGCTCGAGTGTCTGCAATGTCGCGGCGGCCGAGTGCGTGCAGTGCCTCGACGCCGCGGACTGCCCCGGCACCGCGCACTGCCTGAACATGCATTGCGTGGCTTACGTCGCGTGCGAGGCGGAGAGCGACTGCCCAAAGGCGGGCCATTGCGATGTCTCGATCCACGAATGTGTGAGCTGCCGCGATGATGGCGATTGCGGTGCGCGGGAGGCTTGCAAGGCTCATGCGTGCGTCGCGCGCTGCGCATCCGCCGCAGACTGCCCCGCGGCAGCGGCTCATTGCGGAGGCGACGGCTTGTGCGCCGAGTGCCTCTCGAATGACGATTGCCCCGGCGTTTACCACTGCGCGGCCGGGCGCTGTGAAATCGACGTCTGCGATATTGGGACCACTTGCTCGCGGCTCGGCGACGCCGTCCGCACCTGCAATGCGAGCGGGGACGGGTTCGATCTCGAAGCGTGCGGCAATTCGGCGACCTGCCTGGTCACGGATGGGGGAGCCGCGTGTCATGCTCGCGTCTGCGAGCCCGGCGCGTGGGCGTGCGACAGCACAGGCACTCATGCCGAGCTCTGCTCGGCCAACGGCGACCAAGTCGTGCGAAGCGTGGATTGCGCCGCGGACGAGGTGTGCAGCGACGGCAATTGCGGCCCCCGCGCCTGCGAGCCCAACGCGCGGCGCTGCACAGCAGACGGCGTTCAAGTCTGCGACGCACTCGGCAGCGCCGAGACACTCGAACCGTGCGCGGCGGACGAACGCTGCGACGCTGACAGCACGAGCTGTCTCGCGCTCGTCTGCGAGCCAGATCAGGCTTCCTGCTCTGCCGAAACCATTGCGCGCTGCAACGCGGAGGGCTCGGCCCTCGAGATCAGCGACATTGACTGCGCGGCGAGCGGAGATGCCTGCTGGAACGGTGCGTGTCTGCCTCGCGTGTGCCACGGCGACTTCGCCTGCACTGACGGCGTTTCGATGGCTTGCCTCGACAACGGCACTCGCCTCGACCCGAACCAGACTTGCGGATTCGAGCAAGGCACCTTCTGTAACCCCGAAACGGGCCAGTGCGAGCCGTTTTCCTGCACTCCCGCACAACCGCTGTGCAACGGAGAGCTTGCGACCCGCTGCGCTGACGATGGATCAGGCCCGCGTGACAGCGGCATAGATTGCGCGGCCACCGGGAAACTGTGCTGGGACGGTGAATGCCTACCTTCGGTGTGTAGCGAAGCGTATCAATGCGGCACCGGTGAAGTGCTCCTCCACTGTGCAAACCACGGCACAGCGCTTGTCCCGGAAAAGACCTGCGCGGTCGACACCGTGTGCGACGCGGGATTGGGCACGTGCCGCCGTCAAAAGTGCGAGCCCTCGCAACCGGCGTGCAACGGCTCGCTCGCCACGACGTGTAATGCAACGGGGCTCGGCTACCAGGGCCCTTCGACCGACTGCTCGCTCCAGGATCGCGTCTGCGTCCGCGGCGAGTGCCTGCCCGTGATCTGCGACGCGGGCCTCGACTACTGCAGCGGCAACGAAGTGCGCGAGTGCGACGCCAGCGGGACCGCGTTCACGCTGCTCGATACCTGCGACGATGCGCAATTCTGTCGCGCAGGCGAACGCGCGTGCTTGCCCGACGTATGCTCGCCCTTGAGCTCGATCTGTGCCGGCAATCTGCTCACCCGTTGCCGAGCAGACGGCTCCGGGCCCGAGCCTGGGGGCAACGATTGCGGCGCAACCGCCGTCTGCGATCTCGGCGCGTGTCACGCCGTCGTGTGCGCCCCCAACCAGCGGCTTTGCGACGCAGGCGACGTCTACCTTTGCAACGCCACCGGCACCGACGAGGCCATCTACGACAACTGCGACCCCCGCGAATACTGCGATGCGAGTTCGCCGGGCGCCGCAGCGTGCGTGCCCGACCAATGCATCGCGAACGCCCCCGCCTGTCAGGGCGAATGGCTCGCGACCTGCAATTCCGACGGCTCAGCCGCCCAGAGCCCGACCCTCGATTGCAGCGCCTCAGGTCAAGTATGCGACCTCAGCGGAAGCTGCCAGCCGCAAGCCATCGATCGCTTTGGCACGAACGCAACCCCACAGTCCGTCGCCAGCTACACCGCACACTTCGTCATCCTGCGCGTCACCACGCCGCGCACCCTCAAACAAATCACCGCACAGATCAGCGTTGGCAGCCCCGACCCCGTAGCGTGGCTCGTCTACCGCAGCGACACCCTGCTCGGCCCCTACAACAACATCCTGCTCGCCTCCGTGCCGCCCGTGATGATTGACGGCAAACTCGGCTTGCCCGCGCAGGATCTACCCCTCGAAGCAAACGCCTACTACCTCGTCGGCGTCGGCGTACCGGCACCGCACGACGTCGAAATCCAGCCCGACGCGGCACCGATGCCGCTTAGCTTTGGGCAGATCCTCGGCGGGTATGAACTGACGTTGAGCGCGGGCGAGGGCGCGATTCCGAGGA
>JAEUAF010000312.1 GCA_019695485.1 Sorangium sp. | reverse complement strand
CAGTGACTCTGCACGCGCGGCAGCGCGCGCCATTGCTCGCGGCGTGTGATTGCTCGCTGCGCGTGATTGCTCGCTGCGGCGAGCCCGCGTCGCCGCGGGCAGCTCGATCAGCCGGTGCCGGTCGACGTGCGCGTGCCCGTTCCAAACCCGGTGCCAGTGCCTGTCCCGAAACCAGTGCCTGTCCCGAAGCCGGTGCCTGTCCCGAAACCAGTGCCTGTCCCTGTCCCAAAGCCAGTGCCAGTGCCTGTGGTCGCGCGGGTTCCTGAGCCCGTGCCAGTGCCCGTGGTCACGCGAGTTCCCGTGCCTGTGCCGGTGCCGCCAAAGGTGAAGGTGTTGGTGCCGGTACCAAACCCGGTGCCCGTGTTCGTGAAACCGGTAGCCGTCCCAGTGCCGGTGTTGAAGCCCGTCGTACTGCGAGTGCCAGTGCCCGTCCCGCCGATCGACGTGCCCGTCCCGGTCGCCGTGCTGAACGTGAAGGTGAACGTGAACGCACCGGTATTGGTACTCGTGCGGGGACCCGTGCCGGTCCCCGTGCTGCTGCGAGTGCCAAAGCCAGTGCCGGTGCTCGTTCCGGTTCCGGTGGGAAACCCCGTGAACGTCGAGCTCGCTGTGCCGGTGCCGGTATTGGCCCCGCCGCTACCGCTGCCGCCGGTTCCGAAGGTCGTTCCACCGTTCCCGAAGGAGGTTCCGCCGTTTCCGACCGAGGCTCCGCCGTTTGCCGTCGTGCCCCCGTTGCCGGACGCGGTCTTCCCGCCGGAACTCGAAGTTGCTCCCCCAAGGTCGAGCGGCAGACTCCCGGCGTCGCTGCCGCAACCGGAAAGTTGCAAAGACAACGTCATCGCCGCCACTTGCGTTCCAAGCGCCAACACTCGCATCTTCAAAAATTCTCCGCGCGCTGAGTCACCGAACGCCAAGCGTGGAACAACGCCCGCCGGCCCCTGGACACTGGGACCAACGAGCTTTGAGTTGCGACGCTCAGCTCGACCCAAAGCTGATTCGGGGGGCGGCGCGGCGAGGTCGAATTTCTTACCGGGGGCGCGCTTAAGGAAGCTTGGTCTTGAGAAACGAGAGCAGTTTCACCAAATTCTTCGTATCTCGCCCGAATCCGGGCCCGGCGTAGGCATTCGCCCAAGCCTCGACGTCCCGAACGAAATCGGCCCGCAGCTCGGCGTCGGCCACGATTTGCTCGACACTACGCCCGCGTGCGCTGCCGCTCGCAAGTCCCGCCACGTAGCCTGCAAGCCTCGCGTAGTCCTCGCCCAAGAACTCTTGAATCAGCGCCACCTCAGCGGCCAGGCGCTGCACGATGGCAAGCTCCTCACCGACGCGCTCGCTGTCGGGGATCCCAGCGGCGGCGACGCGCAGGACGAACGCGTCGTCCATGTAGCCCAAGTCCTCGAGGCCATCGGGGATCAAGTCGAGAGATTTGAACAAGTAAGTGAGGGCGCTCGCCACGGCGAGCCTCACGCTCTCGACCTCCGAACTCGCGAGCACCGCGCCCAGGGCTCGCGCGTCGTCGCCGAGCGTCTTCAACCAAGCGGGGAAGCTGTCCAAGTAGCGGGTCTCTGGGAGCGACATCGGGGTTGCCTATCCTTTTCGCGGCACTGGCACAACCTAGAACACTTCCTGATGAAAGCGGAGCGCGAGGCGTCGACAGCTCTGCCGAACCTTGCGGCCGAGCCCTGGGGGGCCACAGAAGAAAACGTCGACGGGCTCGGGGGCATGACGCGTCGCTATCTCGCTGAGCTCACGGTCGAAGTCCGGGGCGCCGACGAGAGTCTGGGTGCGCAGACCGGTCACGAGGTCCGGCTTGCCAATCTCGTGAGACAGATTGCGGGCCAGGTTGAGGGCGAGGGCTGCGATGTTTCCGCGGCCGCCGGTCATGCACACCTTGATGTCGACCATCTGGCGATGGTCCATTTGCTCGACGCGCAAGAGCAGCTCCGCGAACCACTCGAAGGAGCGCGAATCGCGATTGAGCCAGAAGAAGTAGAGCTTCTCGAGTTCACTTTGGCCCGCGTAGGCACGCAACACCATACTCTCGAGCACGCTCGCAAACGGTGTCACGCCGATCCCGGCGCCAATCAACACGGCGAAGCGCGCACCAAAGATATTGCCGCTCGGGGTGCCAAACGGACCGTCGAGATTCACGACCATGCGCGCCGCCGCGTCGGGTTCGTTGGTCAGGCGTCGCAGCGAGCTCGTCCAGTCCCCCTCCGAACGGATGTGAAAGCGCAGGGTCTTACCGGGCGCGCTGCTGATAGTGAACGGATGCCACTCGTGGCGCGCCAGCGCGGGAATTCGCAGAAACGCATAGTCCCCGGCGCGCGCCTCGAAGCCCGGCGGGCACTCGACCTCGAGGCGCGTGACCCCCGAGCTTAGACCGGACAGGCCCAGCACCGGGCTCGCTTGAATGCGGCGGCGTTGGCGCAGCGCCCACTCGATCGCGAAACCGAGCAGCGGCACGATCGCGAACTTCCAGAACCTCGGACCGTGCAGCAGCGCTAGTCCAAACCAGAGCACGTAGCCGAAGTGAGCAAAATAGAAGAGCTCGAAGTGGCCTCGCTTGCGGACGGCCGGCAGAGAGAAACCCCACATCACCGCGGACACCAGCAGCAGCAACGCGCCGCTCCGCCCGGAAGAGGTGTGGACCAGGGACCGAACGATCCCAGCGTGGCCGGCGTAGTTTACGAGATGGGCAGTCGTATGCACGATGCCGAGCGCGAAAATCGCGGTGCCGAGCACGCGGTGAATGAGCAAGGCGTCGTCGAGCGGGAGCAAGCGCCCGAGGGCGCTCATTCGCACCCAATTCAGGATCCGTCGCATCACGGGGACGAGGACCAGCGCGCCATCGAAGTTGAGGCACGCCCCCGCACCGCGAGCCAGCATGATCCAAGGGCCTTGGCTTTGGTATCTGAGCGCTCCGGTCACGAAAAATGCGACGTTCAGCGCCACGAGCAGCGCGAAGAACAGCACCAGCTTGAAGCGATTTTCCAGCAGCCTCCGCGCCCGCAACGCAAAGCTCGCGCGCCCGCGCTCCTTTTTGATGAGCTCCCCTTGTGGCAGGAGCCAGCACGCTTCGCTCTCGGCGATGAGCTCGAACAGTTGGGGGTCACTTGCGGCGATGCGCTCGAACTCCTCGAACGAGAGGCCGCTATCGCCATCGTCGTCCGCGGTCGACAAAAGTAGATTGCTGAGTTCATCGACCTTGACCTCGCGTGCGCGAAGCGAGCGGACGCCAGACGTCTCGGCGCCCGCCTCTTCGCCGAGGTTCATGGCGATCATGCGGCGAATCTCGTCCCGCTCGATGCGACCATTGTTGTCGAGGTCGTGAATCTGAAATGCCAAACGCAGCTTGTCGCGCGCGCTCCCGAAAATCAGCCGACGCACGGCTTGCAAAAACTCGTCGCGGCTGATGCTGCCGTCGGCATCGCGATCGAGAATGGAAAGCATGCGCTCCGCCAGGAACTCACTTCGAATCCGCATGGCGCGTTGCAAATCGCGAGCGTCGATCGCTTGGTCGCCCCCCGCGTGAAGGGTAAACGACTGCGTGAGTAGCTCGAGCAAGCGGGGATCGAGGGACCGGGCGGGCCGCGATGAGGGAGGCACCCCGAGCGGCTCACGCGCAGACCCACCCGGGCGGTGGTTCTCCACGCTCGGAGCGTTCCCCGACCGCCAGTAGCTGGTCAATGGGCAAATGTCGCGCCCAAGCCTGCGGGTGCCCCAAACGCCAGCCGCGATCCGCGCCGCAGCGAGGGCGGCCGGGGTGGCACAGTTGGCACACCCCCCGCGCAATAAGTCGCTGCTTTTTGCGGGCCGTGTGCTTGGCACGGGGCCTGCTGATAAGGGACTCGCATGACTTCGGCACGCGCGTTTACGTTCGGTCTCTCGGCGCTCACTCTGCTTGTTGCCTGCGGTGGGGCGACGGACGCGGGAGGCGG